>JASHPR010000067.1 GCA_030038015.1 Streptosporangiaceae bacterium | reverse complement strand
CGCCGCCGGTGACGGCCGCATCGGCGACCCAGGCCTCCCCGCGCAGCCTCGCGGCGAGCGCCGCCGAGACCGCGCCCGGCTCTGCGCCGGCCGCGCTGGCCAGCAGGAACGGCAGCGAGGTGGCGTAGCTGCCCGGCCCTCCGCCGGGTGCCGCGCGCCAGGTGCCCGAGGCCCGCACGCCGAGCGCCCTGCCGATGTCCCCCGGGATCACGCGCCCAGGCTACGGCGCGCGCTCAGTCGAAAACGCTGGCCGGCGCGCCGGCCAGCTCACGCACCACGCGGATCATCTCGGCCGGGTCGAACGGCTTGGTCAGGTAGGCGTCCACCCCGATCTGGCGCCCCCGCGACCGGTCGTCCTCCTGCGCCCGCGCCGTGATCAGGACCACCTTGATGCCCGCGGTCTTCGGGTTCCTGCGCAGCTGGGTCGCTGTCACCCAGCCATCAAGGCGCGGCATCATGACGTCGAGCGTGATCACATCCGGCTCGGCCTCGACAACCTTCTCCAGGCAGTCCCTGCCGTCGACGGCCGTGACCACCTCGAACCCCTCGAGCGTGAGGTTGACGGCAATGAGCTGCCGGATGACCTCGTCGTCATCGACAACCAGCACCCGGCCCAGTCCGTGTGTCACCCGGGCGAGGCTATCGTCTCTCACGCTTTGACGCGCGCTGATCGGCCCCGTGTCCACGGATCCACGGTACTGGTACTCTGGCTCGGGCTCACGGGCAATACCCTGTGGGCAGCGCCGCAGCCCCCATAGCTCAGGGGATAGAGCACCGGCCTCCGGAGCCGGGTGCGCAGGTTCGAATCCTGCTGGGGGCGCCCGAGGCATCGGAATACCCGGTAGCGGTTCCGGCCTGCGGAAACGTAACCAACAGAGGGTACCGATCGCCTATCCGATGGGGCTACCAGCCCTCCCGCGAGGGCGACTCCCCCGCAAGGACCAGTGACCGCCCAGCCCATCACGGCCCGGTCCAAGTCCCGCGTCGGCGGATCGCCCCGCGCATATCGCCGAATATTTCCCACTAGCCGAACTGGGCATGAGGGGCTACGTCGCGCTCAGATCGCCCAGTTCCAGCATCTTGTACGCCATACCTGCATCCGCTGAACGTATCCCCGGATCGGTGCACTGGTGGGACTCGTTGCGATTGATACCACCGTCCGGGCCGGATCGGCTGGGACAGGGCAATGTCCTCTTCGCTCCGCTCGAAGGGGATCGTGACCAATTAGCTGAACCAGCAGATTCTGTCATTCCGCGAACGATTTTGGCGCCTCATGCGGTGGCATGAACCTCCGGCTTGATGACACCTCGTGCGATTAGGTCGTTTTCAGCCTTCAGCCAGTTGTCGAGATCACCCGCTGCGCCCGGCGAGGCAGCGATCTCACGGGCACGCTGGACGATCAGCACCTCGCGCTTGGCACGGCGCCGGTTCTCGGTGGCACTGCCGGCTTGAGGCGATCTGGCGATCTCGGCGGTCCAATATTCGGTCAGCACCTCACGCTCGGCGCGCAGCCAGTTATCCAAGTCTCCGCGCGCCTCCGGCGAGCCGGCGATCTCGAGCGCCCGCTGCCTGACCCGCTGTGTGAGGAGAACTTCGCGCTCCGCCTGCAGCCAATTGTCCATGTCACCACCAGCCTGCGGCGACTTGGCGATCACGGCGGCGCGCGACCGCGTCAGCACCTCCCGTTCTGCCTGCAGCCAGTTGTCGCGGTCACTTGCGGCGGCCGGGGAGTCGGCGATCTCCCGGGCGCGTTGCGCGATCCGCAGTTCGCGCTCGGCCTGCAGCCAGTTGTCCAGCTCACCCCGGCCCTCCGGTGAGCGCGAGATCTCCTCAGCGCGCTTGGCGATCTGCAGCTCGACGGTGGCCTGCAACCAATGGTCGAACTCATTGCCTCCCCTGGAGCCGCGCGCGATCGCCCTCGCCCGCTCCTGCACGGCCGCCTGATCGCCCGCAGTCTTCCGTGCTATCCAAGCCGGCTGCCCGCTTGCGGCCGGAGCGTAAGAGTGAACCACAGACGCGAATGCCTGGGGCTCCTGGTGCTCCATAGCGCTGTCGAGAATGGCCTGCACGGTCCGGGTCGGCTTCTGTGACGGCGCAGACTTCTGGCTGGACTCGTGCCAGACGTCATACACCCACCCTAAAAAGTCGATGGCGCCCACCACGGCCGGTACCGGGTTGCCGGTGGCGACGCCCAGGCTGATTCCGGCCGCAAGACGAGTCAACTTCACTGCGCCACTTGCGCCTCTGCTGGCCATTAGACCCTCCGTCCCTTGCCCCTAAACCACCGTTGGCCTGCGCTGCGCCAGCTATACAGCGGGTTCCCCTGGAGCCGGCCTTATCGGCTGAGTCTTCTGGGAGCAACGCATCCGATGGAGAGCTCTTGATGTCCGACAACACGATGCTGTCCGCTTCCATTCGGCAGCGCGGACGGTCATCAGGTCGTACCTACGTTTACGGAGGCAGTTTGGAGACGCGTGATACGCCCAGCCGCGTCCGGATTAAAAACGTGCTGGGTCGTGGCCATCACGGCAGACGCCTGTCGCAGCAACGTGCTGGGCCGATCAGGCCGTAACTGGACAGGAAATTTCGGCGGTCTTACGGATGATCGCGGCGCCGCGCCGCACGGAACATCCGGATCTGCTTGGGCATCGCGACCAAACCGAAGTATGCCTAAGGCGTGCAGGCGGATCGCGCCGCTCTGCGTTGCATACGGCCGGTAACCAGGCGCGGCAGCCTGATGCGCTGAAGGAACGAGGAGCCATCCTTTGCCAGTCACGGCTGCGGCTGCACCGGCGCGACGCACTCGATTCCGGCCAGGGAAAGAAGCAGCCCTAAAAAAGACCATTAACTCACAAAGACCAGCGTACCGGAAACCGTCCAGCGAGTCGCAGAACACCGCAGCGGGCCGCCTAGATCTGCGCGGCGGCGACGTTGCCCGATCACAGCAGACCCGCCGGTTCGGCTGCTACCTGATCCCGAAGGTGTCCAGTCCCTCTGGACGCTCGGCCTGCACAGCCACGTCCGCCACGACGGCCAGGTGAGGGCCGCGCCGCGCCCAGTCCAGGAGCCGGTGAACGTCTTGGTCCGGTCCTTCGAAGACTGCCTCGACCCTGCCGTCGGACAGGTTGCGCACCCACCCGCTCACACCGTGCTCAACGGCCATCCGGCGGCAGGCGGCGCGGAAGTTGACGCCCTGGACCTGACCGGAGATCAGCACCCGATAACGGATCACAAGCAGACGGTACGGCGTGACCGCCGCAGATGCGGCCGCCCGGTGACAGCACTGAGGACGGCACGACAGTGAAACGACAAGCCATGTCGCCGAGGTGGATCGGCGCGCCGATCGACCTTTTCGCGCGATGCATACGGTGTCCCGACAGGCGAAGGCTGGCGCGCATAACGGCGGTTAGCCTGCGTGCTCCGGTAGCTGGGCTGGGCACGGTCAGGTGACGGTCAGGCAAACCGTCTGGCCGCATGCCAATAGCCCTGCCGGGCGGATCAGGGCCTGGCTGGGTAGCCGAGTTCTTCGGCCGCCCATCCCACCCGGCTGACGACCTGGGCATGCTCGGCGTCGCTGAGCTGGGCGCGCCGGATGGCGAGGCGGTCGGCAGCGAACGTGCTCGCAGTGTCGGCATCGGGCAGCCCAAGCCGGTCGAACAGCTCGCGCCTGCTGTCCGGCCAGTCTCCGGCAAGGGTTTCAGCTTTCACCTCAACGTACCGGCGGTCTTGCAGCAGCGCCGGGCGCTGCGCCAGCCACCGCTGGCAGACCGGCTCCAGCCAGCCGAGTACCCCCTCCAGGCTGGACGGCGCCCACGGCTGGTCCAGGTGCGAGGCTGCCACGTGCACCGGGTGGCGCATGATCACCACGACCGTCGCCTCCGGGAACAGCTCCAGCAAGAACGGGGCCGACAGCAGGTTGAAGGGCGTCTTCTCACACCAGGTCCGCTTGCCCGCCGCCTCCGCTGCCGCCACGTGCGGGCACTCCGGTACGACACTGACGTCGCTCAGGTGACCACGCCGGTCAGAAGGCGTATACCGGATGAAGCATTCGTAACGAGAGCGTCTTGCGCGTGCGGGCGGTGCTGAGGGGAGCGACGACGGTGGAACTGATCAATCCGAAGATCGGCAGTATGCGGCGGGCCGCGGCGGCGGACCCGGTGCGGTTCTGGGCCGAGGCCGGCCAGCTGGTCTGGTGGCGGAAGCCGTGGGAGACGGTGTTGGAGTGGGATCCGGGCCGGCCGGATGAGCGGGGTCATTATTTCCGCTGGTATGCGGGCGGCGTTACCAATGTGGCCTGGAATGCCGTCGATCGCCACGTGGAGTGCGGACGGGGAGGTGTCGCCGCGCTGGTGTGCGAGAACGAGCGGGGCGAGCGCCAGGTGGTCACCTACGCGCAACTGCTGCACCAGGTACGGCAGACGGCGGCGGCGCTGCGCGGGCTCGGCATCGGCAAGGGCGACCGGGTCGGCATTTACATGCCCACCTGCGCCGAAGCCATCGTCTTGATGCTGGCCTGTGCCCGGGTCGGCGCCATCCACCTAGTGGTGTTCGCTGGCTTCGGCGCGGGGGCGCTGGGCGAGCGGGTGAAGCTGGCCGGCGCGAAAGCGGTCTTCTGCGCCGACATCACCTACCGGAAAGGCCGCGACACCCCGCTCAAGGGCATCGTGGATGACGCGCTCGCGGAGGCGCAGAGCGTGCAGCATGTGGTGGTGCTGCGCCGGGGCAGCGAGGAGCCCGCGATGGCCGGCGGGCGTGACATCTTCTGGGATGAGTTCCTGGCCCTGGCCAGCGGCCACAGCGCCGAGGTCGAGTGGGTGGAATCAAACGACCCCCTGTACATCCTGGCCACCTCGGGCACCACGGCGCGGCCCAAGCTGGCGGTGCACGCGCACGGCGGCTACCAGGTCTTCATCCACGCCACCGGCCAGTGGGTCTTCGGCCTGCACCAAGACGATGTGTGGTGGTCAACATCGGACATCGGCTGGGTTGTCGGTCACAGCTACATCGTCTACGCGCCGCTGCTGGCGGGCTGCACCACGATTGCGTACGAGGGGGCGCTTGACCACCCCGGCGCTGACACCTTCTACCGGATCATCGAGGAGAACGCCGTTACGGGCGTATTCACCTCGCCGACGGCGGTGCGCCTGTTGATGAAGTACGGCACCCAGCCGGCGCGCCAGCACGGCCTGGGTTCCCTGACGCGAATCGTCTGCGCCGGGGAGGTGCTCAACCCGCCCGCCTGGCAATGGCTGCAAAAGGAAGTGCTGGAGGACCGCGTCCCGGTCATCGATCACATGTGGCAGACGGAGACCGGCGGCCCTATCTTCGGCAACCCGTGGGGCCTGGGCATGCTGCCGATCAAGCCAGGCAGCGCAGGGATTGCTCTGCCGGGCATCGATGCCGAGGTGATGACGCCGGAGGGCACGCCGTGCGGACCCGGCGAGAAGGGCGTCATGGTCATCAAGCGGCCCTTCCCCGGCCTCACGCCCACCCTGTGGGGTGAGGTCGAGCGCTACGCCAGCGACTACTGGCGCCGGGTGCCCGGCCATACCGTTTACCTCAGCGGCGACGCCGCGGCGATCGACGAGGATGGTTATGTCTGGTTCAGCGGCCGCGCCGACGAGATCATCAAGATCGCGGGCCATCGCATCGGCACGATCGAGGTGGAGACCGCTTTCCTGCGCCACCCCGCGGTGGCCGAGGCCGGGGTCACCGGCCGCCCCGACCCCCTCCGCTCGGAAGTCATCTCGGCCTTCATCGTGCTCAGGCAGGATTACCAGCCCTCACCCGAGCTCCGGCAGGAGCTACTTGCCACCGTCCGGCGCGAGCTCGGGCCGGTGGCCGTCATCGGTGACCTCAACTTCGTGGGCATGCTGCCTAAAACCCGCAGCGGCAAGATCATGCGGCGGGTACTCAAGGCGGTCACCCTCGGCCGTGACCCCGGTGACATCTCAACCATCGAAGACGAGGGCTCCGTCGCCGAAGCGCACCAGGCCTGGGAGAAAATGCGCGCCGAGATCAACGCCAGCAACCCCTAACCGGACGCACAACCTCAAGGCAGGACTACCGCCACAGGCCAGGATGCCCGGCGGCACCAGGCCGCGAAGGCCCGCCAGCTCAAGCCGCCCAGCCCAGCCGGCCTTGACCGAACGCCGCCCGGCAGGACGGTCCTGGCTGCATCCCAGGACTAACCAGCCACCCATCCCCACACGCTCATGAGCACGCAGAATGCCCAGACAAGGGCGGCCAGGATCCTGATCGGCGTCGAGCTGCGACCATCCATATCGGCGGCACTGCGCGCTCACCCAACAGAGCCTCCGCCACGCTTGGTAACCAGATCCTGGGTTGGACAAGCTCCTGCGGGCGCGCGGGAAGTAGCAAGGTCCGCCGCCAAACGTGCCCTGCGTCGGCCCGTCTGGCGCGACGAGCGGACGAGGTGCGGCGGTGAGCCGGGGGGCCGCGCCACGTGCAGCGGCTCATTCTTGTGTTATGAGTAGTCCCCGGGGCAACGGGACCTTTCCAACGCTCCCCCTGTTTGCCCATTATGCGGCCAGGCCTGTCAACGGCCAGGTTGAGGTTGCTGCCGGTTCACCGGCGGGTCGTAGCACCGCATCTGTCCGGCTGCCGGGACTCGCATCACCGCAGCCTCGGCCTGTGCCGGCTTATCAGGCGCTCACGCAAGCCAGGGAAGGAAGGCACCATGACCGCTCGACCCGAAGTAGTGGCGCTGCTCACCGACTTTGAGGTGGACCGCGCCGGCGCCCGCCAGCGGTTCGTGCACCGGGACGGCAGGCCCTTCACCGCGGAGGAGACCGAGCTGATCGGCAGCACGACCGATGAAGACATGCGTGCCGCCGCCAGTCGGCTGGCTGCCGCGCCGCAGCACCTTGCCGAACTGATCGCGCCGTATATCCGCGCCGTTGCCGAGAATACGGGAGACCGCCGGCCACCGGCTGAGGCGCTATGAGCCCCGGTTCTGGCGGCCAGCGGAAGACGGGCGCGCAGACTGCGACCGTGCGAACGGCCAGCGGCCAGGGAATCGCCACCCGCCGGCGACCAGCGTCCGCGTGGATCGCCAGGGTGACCTGCGGGTGCTGCATGGCTTGCGTCAGCGCGCGTTCCATCCTTGCGCCGAGTGGGCGAGTTACACCGTCAAGAACCTGCGCTGCGGCCCGCAGACGCCATGACCCACCGGCCGCATCGCTGTGCGGCGTGGTCGACGCGGGTAACCTCAAGCACTTGAGGGGGCTCGGTGAGGCGCTGCCGGCCGAAGACTCCGAGCGGTGCGCCTACGCGGGCACCAGCCACCCCGCCCTGGCCCGGGCGGCGCAGTCCCTCGTGTCCGTCCTCACCAGTCAGCCCCTCACCCCTCCCCGGCGGTCGCAGCGACAGCCAGCCGTCTTCGCCGCCTTCTCGACCCCGATCGGCGGCCCGCACTCACCTGAAACAACCCGCCGCGCCACCGCATGGAGAGGCTCATCCCCGCCGGTCAGCGCAATTGACAGTGAACGGCGAGAGCGGCCGGGAGGGCCGGCGTGCGATCACCTGCATAGCGAGCGACCACTTGACCGGCTTCTTGAAGCGGCACGCCTGGCAGCGGACGGGCGTTGCCACCCGGCATGATGGTCGTGAGAAGCCGCCGCGCCCCTGGGCGGCCTCACTGAGAGGAAGGCCCCATGGCACTCCCAGCCCTGTCCCCCGAGCAGCGCCAGGCAGCGCTGGAGAAGGCACGCGAGGCGCGCGTCGCCCGATCGGCTCTGCTGGCAAGCCTGAAGGCGGGCACCGTCACGCTCGCCGAGGTGCTCGCACGCGACGACGACATAGCCAGGCGGACGAGCGTCGCCCAGGTCATCCGTGCGCTGCCCGGCGTCAGCCCGGCCCGCGCCGCCGCTGCCATGGAGCACGCCGGCATCATTCTGGACCGGCGCGTCGGCGGCCTCGGCGCCCGTCAGCGCGAGCAGCTCCTGGCGGAGTTCGCCGGGGATAAGCCCTCCCCGTCCCTTCCCTGATGCCATGTCCGTTTGCGCGTGATGGCAAAGACGAAAACCAGGTCGAAGAAGATCTCGAAGCCAATCACCGGGTGCGGTCAGCGGCGCCTTGAGTTTGGTGACGTTCGGCGGAGTGTCCCCGGGCTGTTCGAGGAAGCGCTCGCCATTCCCGGCATCGAGCGCTGGCCGAGCACGCAGGTGAACACGTGCACGCGGATGTTGTGCTCGGTCCAGTGGTGCATCGGGGAGAACGAGACCACGTGCCGGTCCTTGAGCTGCCGGAAGCCGGACTCGGATTGGGACCGGTACCCGGCGATGACCTCGGCGACGGCCCAGTCGTCATGGCTGGTGATCAGCACGTGCTTGCCGAAGATTTTTTCTTCCAGGGCGGCGCGGGCGCCGGCATCGATGCGCCAGGCCAGGCGCAGGTCCTTGGGCTGCGCGCCGGACAGCTGCCAGGTGATGACCCGGCGGACCCAGGGTTTGGCCGTGATCGCCTCGATCTCGGCCTCCGCTTTCTCGCGCGCCCGGCGGGTCTTGCCGCGGGCCAAGGTGGCGGCCAGCTCATCCAGCTTGCGGCTCCTTGAGCGCACCGCGCGGGTCTCGCTCCCAGCGGTTCCCGGCGGTGTCGGTGAACTCGATGCTGACGACGTAGGTGTCGTCGTTGCACTCGTTGATCATGTTCTTGATCTGGTCGGGGATCACGACGAACTTCTCGGAGCGGGGCGGGATTACCGGTGTTAGCGACCTCGCCATTTGGAGATCCAGCGGCTGGAGTCTGTGAGGACGGTCCGGCAAGGCTCTGCGAGCATCCGCCCTCCTTCGGCTGCTCAATCTTGGCGCCCGTCCTGGGTGCTGACAGCCGTCCCGTTCCGGATCTGCCCGCAAGGCGGCCACGACGAACTGTCGGCAGACAGGAAGCCCGATCACGGAATGTGACTGCGTGCGGAGACACACTCCGCGCCTGATCCGTGGTTACGTGCGGCCATCTTCGTCCGCGTGGGGACCAGTTCCACCGGTGCTGGGGGATCAATATGGGCCTTGAGTGCACGGTGGGCAACGAACCGGACGACTAGAGTGCGCGGGCGGCTCAGCGCCGTGGAGCTGGCGTCTTGGCGTTGATAAAGACGGCGATGGGCACCGTGGCGGCAATCGTGATGACCGCACCCCACACCATGGCGACGGTGAATCCGTGGACGGTGGCGGTGATGACGCCTGCCGTGACGTGGGCGGCCAGGTAGCTGGCCGTCGCGGCGACGGCGATGGTGTTGAGCAGGGCGGCGCCGATCGACGAGCCGAGCTGGCTGGCGGCGCTGGTCCCGGCGC
>JASHPR010000695.1 GCA_030038015.1 Streptosporangiaceae bacterium | reverse complement strand
ATTTCACCGATGGGAAGCCTTGAGGGCGAGCGCGGCCATGGGGCGGGACCCCCCGGAACCGCGTTTCTCTCAGCGATACGACGCCTCACCGAGGTTCGCCGTTTACGTCCAATCCCATCCGTTATGGAAAATCTCAGGAGTTACCGGATAGCTCCGCAGCGTCCGCGGCCAGCGGTGCGGCCGCCCGGCCGTCGCGGCCGCCGCAGCAGCAGCGCCAACGATGTCCTGCAGCAGCAGACGGCCGACGATGCGGTACGGGCGAACGGCCAGGAAGCGGGGAGGGGGCGGGGACCGGGCGGGAGATGCCGGCCGGGCGGGAGATGCGGCGGGGCCGGCCAGGAGGCGCCGGCTGGGCGGGAGATGCGGAGCGGGCAGCCGGGCAGGAGGGAGCGGGAGCGCGGGCGGCGGCTGCCGTCTTTCAGCCGGCGCCGGTGCGGTCCCGCTGACGCCTCAGCAGTGACGGCGCGCAGTGCCAGGCTGGCGGCACCGGCGTGCGGATATCCGCCTAATAAGGCAGCCGCACTTGGCATCGTGAGCTGGGCGAAGGGGCCTGGTGTGCTTGATGTGGCCTTGTTACCGGATGGGCTGATGTGAGCGCAGCCGCCTCGTGATCATGCCTGTGTGACGAGTACAAGATCAGAGGCGGCCGCTGCCGTCAGGATAGGCGCCGGGCTGGCGCTGCGGAAACGCGATGAGCTGCTGGGGCTGCTGCGGCCGTGCTTTGCCCGCACCGAGCCGTGGCTGCAGGCGGACAAGTACGTGTCGGCGCTGGCCAGTGAGCTGCCGAGGGTGAACGGGTGGAGCATCGCCCGGCGCGGCGGGGACCGGACGCCGGACCGGACGCAGCGGCTGCTGAACCACGCGGTCTGGGACACCTTCGCCGCAATGGCCGCAGTGCGCCGGTTCGCGGTCGCCGGGCTGGAGGAGGCGGCGCGGCGGGGACGGCGGGGCGGGATGGTGATCGGCGCGCTCGACGAGACCGGGCAAGAAAAGGCGGGCGAGGCCACGGCGGGCGTGAAACGCCAGTACCTGGGGTGCGCCGGGAAGGTGGCCAACGGGATCAACACCGTGCATCTGTCCTACGTGCGCGAAGGCACCGGGCACGCGCTGATCGGCGCCCGCCAGTGGATTCCCCGCGAGCAGATCGAGGACCCGGTCAAGTCCCTGGTCATGGGGCTGCCGCTGGACCTGGTCTTCCGCACCAAGGGGCAGCTGGCCATCGACATCAGCACCGACGCCGCCGCCGACGGGATCCGGCCGGACTTCTACTGCGGAGACGAGGTGTACGGCAACTGCACCCAGCTGCGCGAGCACTTCGAAGCCAGCACCCAGGCGTACGTGCTGCGCGTGCCGTCGAACTTCACCCTCACCCTGGCCGCGGGAGCGAAGATGACCTGCGCCGAAGCGGTCCAGGCGCTGCTGAAACATCCCGGGCACTGGGAGGTCCGCTCCGCCGGGAACGGCTCCAAGGGCGAGCGCTGGTACGCCTGGGCTTGGCTCGCCACCACGTCGGCGCGCCATCATCTGCTGGTCCGCCGCCACCTGAAGACCGGCGAGCTGGCCTTTCACTACTGCTTCGTACCCGAAGGCCAGCTGCTGACCAAGGCCCGGCTGATCAAGGCGGCAGGGCTGCGCTGGCCGGTAGAAGAAGATTTCGTTCTCCAGGCGTCCTTAGCCTGTCGCATGACGTTGCCTGAACCCGTCATGTGACCGGGTTCTGCGGCGCGTCTCCCTGGGTGTGGTGCTCGTGGCTGGTAGTTATTCACGCAGCCCAGCACGAGATCGGGGGGATCGAAGGATGCGGGCGTTCCCGGTGAGGTTGCCGTCCGGCGCGGGGTACTGGACGGTGCTCGATGAGGATCTGGCCGTCGTCGCCGTCGCGGACGGGTTCTTGCGGCAGATGCGGTTCGGCCGTGATGGCGCGGAGTCGACGACGAAGAGTTACGCGAATTCGATCGCGTTGTTCTTGCGGTGGTGTGCCCGCACGGGCCGTCCCTGGCAGGCGGGGATCGAGCAGCTGGGCCTGTTCATGACCTGGCTGGCGCATGCGGGCCGGGATGCCTCGGGCATCGACGTCCCGGGAGGCGGCGCCGTGGTGCTGACGGGGCCGGGGAGCCCGCCGGTCCGGTCGGCGCGGCGGATCAACGGCGTGCTGACCGCGGTGCGCGGGATGGTAGTGCACGCGGCCGCGGCCGGGCAGGCGGACGGGCATCTGGTGCCGCTGTTGTATGAGGTCGCCGATGACCGGGATCTGCCCGAGGCTGCCCGCGGCGAAGACGATCAGATGGCGTGGCGGATGCGTGCCAGGCACCGTCTGCATGAGCCCGAAGCGGTGGTGGACCGGGCTGCCGATGCGGACATCGTTGCCGTGATCGGGGCGTGCGGATCTGCCCGTGACCGGCTGATCGTGCTGCTGATGGCCCGGGCTGGGCTGCGCCGCGGCGAGGTGCTCGGGCTGCGCCGGTCAGATGTGCATCTGCTGGCTGACTCCCGTGCCCTGGGGTGTGAGGTCGCGCGGGCGCATGTGCACGTGGTGCGCCGCGATGACAACGTGAACGGGGCGGTCGCCAAGTCCCGCGGGCAGCGGGCGGTGCCACTGGACTTCGTCACGGTGCACGCCTTCGACAGCTATGCGTTCGAGCGGATGAGTGTCCCGCGGGCATCGGTGAGCGACTTCGTGTTCGTGAACTTGTTCCGCGGGACAGCCGGGGCGCCGATGCGCCCGGACGCGGTCAACGAGCTGGTGGCCGCCGCATCCCGCCGGGCTGGCCTGGACCCGGTGCTGCGGCCTCATCAGATGAGGCATGCCTTCGCGTCCAACGTCCTGGATGCGGGCGGGGCCATCGATGAGGCTCAGGAGCTGCTCGGCCACGCCTCGCTGTCGTCGACCCAGGTCTATGCCCATCCCGACCCGGCCCGGCTGCGGGCTGCCGTCGACGCGGTGCCCAGCCCCCGCGAGCTGGCCGGGATGACGTCATGACTGCGGCCATGCCAGCAGTGGCTGGCGTGGGCGCCGCGGTGCCGGCAGCCAGTGTCCCGCTCAGCTTCGTGCTCGGCGACGGGCATGCGGCCGGCAGCCAGGCCGCCTTGCTGGCAGGGCTCATCGACCCGGCGTTCTTGGCCGAGGCCGGGTGGGATCCCCGCGGGCAGGTACTGGCCCCGCCACCGGGGCACCGGCTTCTGGGCCGCCCTGATCACGCCGCCACCGCGGGTGCCCCCGCCGACACGCCGGTTGCAGGTGAAGCCCGCCCGCCCGCTGCGGCGTGCTTGGTGCCCGGGTGCCCCCGGGCCGCCGGCGCGCGGGACGGGCAGCTGTGCCGCAGCCACCGTCACTTTCAGGGTCATCTGGGCGTGCCGCTGGACGAATTCATCGCCGATCCGCGGGCCCGGGCGCTTCCCGGGTGCGGCACCTGCCAGGTGACCGCGTGCGCGCGGGACCGGATCAGCGCGACCTCGGCATACTGCGAGGCGCACCGGTACCGGTGGCTGAAGGCATCGCGCGCCGACCCGGGCCTTGATGAGCGGTCCTGGGCGCTGAGGGCGTCGCCGATCCCGGTCACCGGGCAGGTGATCCTCGCCGGCCTGCCGCCAGCGGTGACAGTCCAGGTGCTCTACGGGCTGCAGCAGCGGACCCGGGCCGGGCTGGCCACCAGGATGCAGGTGCTGCGGCTGCTCATCGAAGAGGTCCGCCAGCAGCGGTCCGGGTCGCTGCTCGAGAGACCTGAAGCTTTCAAAGACGGTCAAGCACAAGCTGGCGCTCTGGCATTCCCTGGTCCGGCACGTGCGCTTGTCGTTCGCCGATCCCCGCGCTGAGGCAGCCAAAGACGTGTGGGAACTCGACGTATTCGGATTCGGCGGCCGGCTCAGCTTCGCCGCCATCACCCAGCCATGGCTGCGGGAAGCGGCCAAGCGGTGGGCCGCCGACGAGCTGCCGCGGCACCGCGGCGGCGCGGGCGCGGTCATGCGGGGCACGGTAGCCAGCGTTACGCGCCTGTCGGAATTCCTGCGGGCCGCACGGCAGGACAACGGCAGCCAGCCGGCCCTGCTGGCGCGCGCCGACATCGAGTCGTTCCTGCACCGCCTCGCCTACCTCACCTCGGCCGGCGCGTGCAGCCCCGCGCAGCGGACCAAGATCTGCCGGGATGTGCGGCGGGTACTGGCGCGGATCCGGGTGCTCGGGCTGACCCGCCCCGGCGGCGTCGCCGCCGGGCTGGGCGACGACTTCGCCCTCGCCTACGGAGACATCCCCGCCGAACCCGAGCGCCCCGAGCCCGGCCGGGACCTGCCCGCCGAGATCCAGCGGCAGCTGTGCGCTCAGCTGCCGCTGCTGGAGCAAGCCCCGTCAGGACGCGAGATCCGGTGCGCGGTCGAGCTGCTGACCGACACCGGCCGTCGGCCCGCTGAGATCTTGCGGCTGCGGTGGGACTGCCTGGCCTATGACCCTGACGGGTCGCCCGTGCTGGTCTATGACAATCACAAACGCCAGCGGCAGGGCCGCAGGCTGCCGATCAGCCACGCGACCGCCAAGGTGATCACCGTCCAGCAGCAGCACGTCCGGGAGCGTTTCCCGGCCACCCCGGCCGCGGACCTGGTCTTGCTGCCCAGCCCGGTCGCGAACCCCGCCGGGCGGCGCACGATCAGCGGCGGAACCCTGGACCTCCGGCACCGCAGCTGGATCAGCGAGCTTCCGCCCCTGCTGACAGGCGATGGCACCGAGTTCAGCAAGGCCAAAATCGTCCCGTACTGCTACCGGCACACCTACGCCCAGCGTCACGCCGATGCCGGCGTTCCGATCGACGTGCTCCGCGAGCTGATGGACCACAAGATCATGGACACCACCAAGGGGTACTACCGGGTCGGCGAAGCCCGCCGCCGCGAGGCCGTTGACAAGGTCACCGCCATGCAATTCGACCGGCACGGCCACCGCGTCTGGCGCGACGCCCGCGCGCTCCTGGAATCCGGGCACGCCCGGTACGGGGTCGGCGAAGTCGCCGTCCCCTACGGCACCTGCGCCGAGCCCTCCAATGTGCAAGCCGGCGGGGGCGCCTGCCCGGTCCGGTTCCGCTGCGCCGGCTGCGACCACTTCCGCACCGACGTCTCCCACCTGCCCGACCTCACCACCTACCTCGACGACCTCCTGCGCACCCGCGAGCGCCTGGCCGCCGCCATCGACGGCCTCGACGAATGGGCGCGCGCCGACGCCACCCCCGCCGAGGAGGAGATCACCCGCATCCGGCGGCTCATCAGCCGGATCAAGGCAGACATCACCCAGCTCAGCGAGACCGAACGCGCCCAGATCGACGAGGCAGTCACCGTCGTGCGCCGTCACCGCGCCACCCACGCCGTCAGCCTGGGCATCCCGGGCATCGGCGCCCCGCCGCCGCTATCACACCAGACAAAGGCCCTCGCATGACCACCCGCACCCCAGCCGGGCGGCCCGCGCCGCCAAGCCCGCGCACCGAAGCGATGATGAAAGGCCGGCAAGCCGACTCCGCCCGCCGCCGGCAGCGCGTCATCGCCGTGCTCAACCGTGCCGCCGCCAGCGGCACCGAGATCACCGTCGCCCAGATCGCCCGCGCCGCCGGCGTCGACCGCACCTTCCTCTACCGGCACCGTGACCTGCTCACCCAGCTGCACGCCCTCGAAGCCAGCCCGCCCGCCACCGGCAGCCGGGCCGGGCCAGCCGTCACCCGTGCCTCGCTGCAAGCCGACCTGCTCGCCGCGGGAGAACGCGCCATCCGGCTCAGCTCCCGCGTCCGGCAACTCGAGCAACGACTGTCCGAAGCACTCGGCGAACAGGCATGGCACGAATCCGGGCTCGGTATCCCCGCCGACACCGCCGCGCTCGACCAGAAGATCACTCACCTTGAGCAGCAGGCCATTGACCTGCGCCTCCAGCTCGAAGAACGCGACCAGGACCTCGCCGCGGCACGGGCCGCGAACCGCGAGCTCATGGCCCAGCTCAACACCGCGACACGCCCCCGCTGACACGCCGCACGAGATCGTTGCACCACACCCGTCGCGCACGCTAACGTTCTTAAATCAGCCTCTGAGCTGCGCAAACACCAGGATCAGAGTTCGCCGCACGCGGTGACCCCTGGAGAAACCTCGCCTTCAGCAAGGACTGCTTCGCTCTCGACCAGTGCCAGGCCCGGCTCTACACCGCGATCGCCCGCCACACCGTGCTGGTGATGGCCGCCCTGGCCATCTGCGCCATCACCGCCGCCCTGGTCAAAGACCGCACCGACACCCAGGCACCGCCCCCGGTCAAACCCGATCAGCCGCCACCGCCGGAACCCGGCATGATCCCGCTGACCATCCCCGAGATCAAGCGCCTGCTCGCCGCCTTCACCACCCGGCCCCTGCCCCGGTGGCTCGTCATCCACTGGGACGCCTGGACCCGCCGCCATCAGGCCCGCTCACGATGGTTCCACAAACGCGCCAGGCTCGCCCGCGACGCCAAGATCGCCCTGCTCAGCTAGTGAAATGCGGCTGCCTTACTAAGCGGCGCGCCGTTCTATTTGCGAGCGTTCCTCTGTGACCTCGTGCTGGACCCCTTGGGACGCGCTGCCGCCGTATGCGCCGCTGGCTGCGTGGGCGTGCCGTCCGTGGCCAGGAGGATGAGCGTTGGCATAGAAGACCATCGCTATCCAGACGATCAGGGCCGGGAACGTGACGACAGGGATGACGACGGCCGCCAGCACAGATCCTGTCATGGCAGGCACCTCCTCATCCC
>JASHPR010000694.1 GCA_030038015.1 Streptosporangiaceae bacterium | reverse complement strand
CGGCCGGCGCGTTCCCTTCGGCGCCGGGGAACCCGGCCGGGACGCCGCCGCCCGCCGGGCCTTCCCAGCCGCCCGCCGGGCCTTCCCAGCCGCCCGCCGGGCCTTCCCAGCTCCCCGCCGGGCCTTCCCAGCCGCCCGCCGGGCCTTCCCAGCCGCCCGCCGTCCACGCGTTGGCAGAGCAGGCCACCACGATCGTGCCGTCGAGCTGCCCGGACTCCTCCAGGTAGCCCAGCAGCCGCCCGATCTGGTGGTCGGTGAACGAGCACAGGCCCGCGTACGCCTCGGCGGCGCGGCTGCTGAGCCGCTTCTGTTCCTCGCTCAGCGAGTGCCAGGGTCGCGCCGGCTGGCCGCCAGGGAGGTGGCCGCGCGCGGGATGCCCGCCGCCCGGGGCCAGCCCGGTGTCCTCGGGCACCAGGCCGAGCCGCTTGGCGTTGCCCAGCACGATCTCGCGATAGCGGTTGTATCCCATGTCGAACCTGCCGCGGCAGGCCCCGGCCCACTCCCCGGGCACCGCGTCAGCGACGTCATACCCGCCGAACGACAGGTAGCAGAGCCACGGCTGCCCGGGCGCGGCCCGTTGGCCGTCGCGGATGAACTCGATCGCCATGTCGGCGAGATCCCTGGTCAGGTGGTAGCCCTCGGCCGGCGGATACGGCGGGTCGACGCTGCGGTCGTCGAAGACCAGGTCCGGGTAGCAATGGCTGGTCTGGCCCCCGAGGAACCCGTAATAGCGGTCGAAGCCGCGCGCGAGCGGCCAGGTGCTGCGCGCGCTCGTCATCGCGGGCGCCCCGGCCGGGCTGAGGTGCCACTTGCCCACGCAGTACGTCCGGTAGCCGCCGGCGCGCAGGATCTCGGCGAGCGTGGCCGCCTCCGGTGGGACGGCCACGCCCGGGTGGCGCCGCCCCGCGCCGGGCGCGCCGGTCCCGGTGCCGTCGCCCGCGCGGCAGTTTCGGCCGGTCAGCAGGCTGCAGCGGGTCGTGGAGGACAGGGCCGTCGTGTGCCATTGCGAGTAGCGCAGCCCCCGCCCGGCGAGCCATCTCATGGCGGGCGTCTCGACTAGGCCGCCGAAGGCATTCCAGGCGGCAATCGGCGCATCGTCCCAGATCAGACACAGAACGTTCGGCACAGCGCTGATCATCTAGACCGGCCGGGCCGGGAGCATCGCACCGCCTGGGTGAACCGCGCGTGAACCGGGGTGTTCCCCTGTGTCAGCCGCGCTGCCCGGGCCGGAGGGGCGCCGAAGGGCCGCCAGCGGCCGCCTGATCGTGCGCATGCCCGTCCGCGCTCCCGCCCGGCTGCGGGTGGCCGGGATCGGGCGCGGACGCTGGCGTTAGCCTCGTGGAGACCACGTAGGCCACGACCACGGCCACGATGGCCAGCGGGGTGACGGCCAGCCCGTCGGAGAACAGCAGCAGGGTGGCCAGCAGCACCGAGGTCAGCGGGAGCCGCAGCATCACCGCGCACATCGCGCCCATGCCCATGGCCACGCCAGGCACCACGGGCAGGCCGGGCAGGTGCGAGAGCGCGATCCCCCCGGCCGCCCCGATGAACAGGGCTGGGAAGATGGGCCCGCCGCGGAAGCTGCTCAGTGACGTGGCGTAGGCGAGGCCCTTGCAGGCAAGGAGCAGCACCAGCGCGCCGGCGGTGTAGGCGGCGCTGTGCTGGATCAGCGGGCCGAGCGCGGTCTGGCCGGAGAACAGCACCTCGGAGGTGCCCTTGCCGGTGCCGACGGCGAAGGCGATCGCCAGGCCGGCGACGGCCAGTCCGGCGACCGGCGTGGCCGCCAGCATCCGCGGCTCGATCCGGGACCGCAGCAGCAGCGCGAGCCGGCGGATCCCGGTGCCGAGCACCGCGGCCGCCGCCCCGATCACCAGCGCCCAGCCGAACTCCGCGGCGTCGGGTGTGCCGAAGTGGGGAAGGCTGGGCAGCGCCAGCGAGAACGTGCCCAGCCCGCTCCAGTGGCCCAGGCCGATGAAGATCAGGGAGCCGATGCCGGCGGCCAGCAGCCCGGGCATCAGCACGAGCTCGAGCGTCGCCCCGCTGATGCCCGACGCCTCCATCAGCAGGAACGCGCCGATCAGCGGCGAGCCGAGCAGCGTGCTGATCGCGGCGAAGCTGCCGGCCGACGCCACGACGGCAGCGGTCCTGGCCGGCGCGTCCCGCTTGGCGAGCCGGATCGCGCACACGCCCAGGCCGCCGCCGAGCGCGATCAGCGGCGCCTCGGGCCCGAGCACCGCGCCGAGGCACAGCGTGGCCAGGGCCGCCAGCACGATGCCGGGAAGCTCGCCGGGCGACGGCGGGGTCCCGGCGTGGAACCCGTCGGCGGGGGAGTGCCCGCCGGTGCCCGGCAGGTACCGGATGAAGACGGCGACCAGGATCCCGGAAAGCGCGAGCATGGGGACCGGCCACCACAGCGGCTCGCCGTGGAAGCCGAGCTCGCCGGGCAGGCTCGTGAAGACCCACTTCTGCGCCTTGCTGACCAGCGCGAGGAAGCCCCAGGCCGCGGCGGACACCGGCACGCCGGTGATCGCGGCAAGCACCAGCAGCGCCACGTAGCCCCGGGACCGCAGCGGCGCGAGCGGGTCGGCCGGGCTGGTCACCGTGGCAGCAGGGGCGCGTTCCCGCCTGGCCTCACAGATTCTTCTCCGCCATGATCCGCCCGGACGATTCGGCCGTGAGGAGCGCCTCGTAGTCCTTCTGGTTCTGGTCGGCGTACGCGGCGGCGAACTCGGCGACCGCCTGGTCGAACGTGTCCGAGGCGCCCAGGTAGGCGGCGATCGCGATCCGGTCCCCGGAGCGGGCGTGCGCCCGCGCGAGCGTCCAGCCGCACATCTCGCCGTACAGCCGCATCCCGGTCGGCACCATGGCCTCGACGTCCAGGGAGAACTTCCAGTCGCGAAGCTGGCGGACGTAGAAGTCGTGGGACCGGCCGTCCAACCCGGCCTCGTTCCGCTGCCAGCCGAGGAAGATGTCGCTAGCTGCCTGCATCAGCCGCTGGCCGGCCACCACCCGCTGGCCGTGGTTGGCGTGCCTGCTGGCGCCGACGAACCGGCTGAGCACCGACTCCTCGGCCTCCTTCACCTGAAGGAACAGCGGGTCGGAAGCGTCCCTGCCGAGCAGCAGCACGATCCAGCAGCGGGTTCCGACGCTGCCCACGCCGACGACCTTGTGCGCTATGTGGGCGAACTCGAACTGGTCGAGCAGGTACCGGCGGTCGGCCTCCAGCGTGCGCCGGTACTTGGCTACCAGGTCGGTGACCTGCGCCTCGACGGCCTTCCTGTCCCTCTCGTCGGGGACCAGCTGCTCGATGGGGACGATCAGCGGCGGGTCGGAGATGATCCGCGGCCGGCCGTCCACCATCCGGGTGAGCTTGGCCACATCCTGCATGCTGTCCCTGGTCCGCGCCTTGGCCAGGCCCTTGTCGACTTTCTTGCGCGCGCGTGCCTTGAGCTGCGAGCCGGCCTGCTGCCGCAGCAGGTCCATGTCGATGCCGGCGTACCAGACCTCCAGGTTGGTCAGGCCGGCGAACTCGCGCATCGCCTCCCGGTACTTGGCGACCGCCGCGGTGACGATCGCGAGCCGCTTCTTGCCTGGGAACCCGTTCCCGCGCGCCGCGACCTCCAGGCTGGCGGCCAGCCGCTTGACGTCCCACTCCCACGGGCCGGGCAGGGTCTCGTCGAAGTCGTTGGCGTCGAACACCAGGCGGCGCTCGGGCGAGCCGAACACTCCGAAGTTGGACAGGTGGGCGTCGCCGCAGGCCTGCACGGCGAGCCCGGACACCGGGGTGGTGGCCAGGTCGCTGGCCATCGGGAGGGCGGCGCCGCGGAAGTAGCTGAACGGCGAGGCTATCATCCGGCCATAGCGAACCGGGACCAGCTCCCGGACGCGCGTCGCCGCCTGCTCTTCGAGCAGGGCGATCGGGTCGGGCCGGTCCGGTCCCGGGTCGAACACCGCGTGGCTCTCCAGCGGCACCTCGGCCCGCGCAGCCTTCCCTCGCACGGCGCGCTCGGCCGGGGTCAGATGCCCGAGGCCCGTCTCCAGCTGATAGCGGTGTATGGGCCTGGTCGGCCTCGGTGCCGTCGTGACGGTCATTCCCGGCTCCTCTCTGGCCGCTGCCCGGCAGAGGCGGGCAGCCACGCCCGTCCGCGGCCGGCCGCAAGCCGCAGGCTGTGGCCGCCCCAGTCACCATGCCCGCCGGCGGCGGGCGCGGCGTCACCCGTCCGGGGTGATCGGCGCGCGCGGGCCCGAGGCCAGGACGTCGATGCTCAGGGCGAGGATCCACGCGGGGAACAGCAGCTCCAGCCACGCCGAGATCCCGGTGCCGATGAGCAGCAGCAGCGCGGTCACGATCCCGGCGGCGGTGAGCCACCGGGAGACGATCTGGGTGCGCCGCGCGATCGTCACCGTGGTGAGCGTGAACACGGCCGCCATGCGGATCGCGTAGACGTCGACCAGGGTGAACGTGACGTCGCGGCTGACGGACAGCGCGCTCGTCCCGGCGGAGCCGAACGGCCGCGACGCCGCGGCCGCGAGGATCCCGCCGGCCACCGCGGCCGCAACGAACAGCATCCCGACGAACAGCAGGCCGCTGCCGAGGAAGACCGTCGCGAAGAAGCGGTCCTCATGCCTGCCGATGCGGTCCCTGATCACGCCGACGAACCACAGGAAGGCGATCCCGGCGAACGGGATGAAGTTCAGCGCGACCGCCACGGCGGCCCGCCGGGCGGGGTCGGTCAGCCAGGTGCCGGCCGCGCCGGTATCGGGCGGCGTGGAGATCTGGAGCAGCACCAGCGACGCGATGAGCAGCACGGCGAAGACGATGCCCGCCACCGCGGCGGCGCGGGGCGTCTTCAGCGGGCTGGCGATGCGCAGCCCTTCGGTGTCCGGCGTTGGCTCGGTCATCAGCGCCTCCTGCCCGCCCTACCCAGCGGCGGCAGGCGGGCAGCCACCCTCGCCGGGCGGCAGAGCTGCCCGCCGCACCGCCCGGCCGTGCCGCGGCGCCGCCGCGGGCAGCCGGCCCGGAAGTGGTCCGGCGGGCACCGAACCAGGTCACCACCGGGTGACCTGGGACCCGGTGACACCGGGCGCCCGCCGGACCCGGCCGGCCTCGCGGGCCGGCCCCGTCAGCCGCCGCCGAGCAGCTTCGTCTTGGCGGCGCTGAATTCCTGGTCGGTCAGGGCGCCCTGCTGATGCATCTGGTTGAGCTGGTTGAGCTGGTCGAGCATGGACGGGCTGGGGGCCGCGCCGGCGCCCTGCTGCGCCTGCTGCCGCTGCTCGACGCTGGCGACGCGCTCGTTCTGCTCGTCCTCGCTGCGCTGCGGCTGCTGTGCCTGCTCCGCCTGCTCGGCCGAGCGCTCACCAGACTTCTTCCCAACGGCGTATGCGCCGCCGCCGATCACGGCAGCCCGCAGCAACGGGCGTCGCCGCATGAACATGACTTCCTCCCAGGCTGACGTTGCGGTGGGCCGGGGCTACGCGCCGTTCGGCAGCTCGAGCCCCAGGGCGACCATGATCTCCGGCGCGGCGGCCATCGCCCGTGGCCCGCCCACCTGCGGGGCGACGGCGCGCAGCACGCCCACCAGGTCCTCCGGCGTCGCCCCGGAGTCCAGCGCGCCCGCCACGTGCCAGAGGTAGGAGGCCGGCGGGGCGTCAACCGCGATGAGCGCGGCGATCTTGACCAGGGAGAAAGTGCGGGGATCCAGCCCGCTGCTCTCCTGCTCGGCCTTGCGGAGATCCGTCATCTCGTCCAGCATGCTCTGGTCGCCTCTGGACAGGCCGGCCAGTGCGTCCCTCGTGGCGTCGTCGACACCAGCCTTTGCGGGCACCATCGGTTCCTTTCGGTCGCAGGCTCAATTCACGTGCGGTAACAGTCGCCCCTTCGCGACCGCGTCGCTTCACCCGCAGCGGGTGGTCACGTCGCCGTCAGGTGCGGGCGATGAGCCCGTAGCTGCCGTTGATGATCAGGATGGCGCCGGCCACGCCCATCGCGCCGATGAGCAGCTCGCTGCCGTGCGCGCGCAGCCAGCTGTTGAACGCCTTCAGGCGCTGCTCGGTGAGGCCCGGCGCGATCAGGAAGAACAGCAGCGGCAGCCAGATCAGCGCCACGTAGATCAGCACCGTGATCACCACGGCCGCGATGGTCGGCCCGATGCCGACCCGGGCCGTCGCGATCACCTGCAGCGCGGCGAGGAACGTGACGGCGGGGGCGAACAGCAGCATGCCGACGACGAACGCGTTCCGCGGCGACGGGCTGGCCACCATCCTGGACATCATCCCCGGCGGCTTCTTGGTTTCCGCGCCGGGCGGCCCGCGCCTGCGGCGCCTGGCGGCGAGCACGGCGCCGACGGCGAGCAGCAGCACGCCGAGGCCGAGCCGCAGGCCGTACCTGGGCGTGTGCTGCTCCGGGTGGCTCAGGCCCAGGCTGCGCAGGACGGCCACGACCGCCACGGCGATGATCGTGCTCATGAGCAGCGCGCCGGCCAGGTAGAACAGCGTGGTCTGCCGGGGCCGTGCCGAGCCGAGATAGACCGCCGCCACCAGCAGGGCGGGCGGCGACACCGCCGCCAGCAGGGCAAGGCCTGCCGCCTCTGCGATCACCGGCGTTCCTGCATCCGCCCACGCTCCCCGGCGCGGCGCACCGCTGCCTCACCCGGCCGGGGTGAATTGGCGGTTCCGCCGTCCGGGAAGGATGGGCAGGTGCCCTGGACCGTGCTGGCTGACCGTGCGCCCGGTTGACCCGCGCCTGCTGCGGCACGCCAGGGCCGCCCGCAGCTACCTGATCGTGACCGTCGGCCTCGGGCTCGCGGTCACGGCGCTGGTCCTGGCCCAGGCCGGCCTGCTGGCGCACGCGCTCGCTGCCGCCGCCCGCGGCCACGCGGCTGCGGCGGCGCTGTGGGGCACGCTGCTCGCGCTGCTCGGCGTGGTGGCGG
>JASHPR010000693.1 GCA_030038015.1 Streptosporangiaceae bacterium | reverse complement strand
CAGCACCGTCCAGTCGCCGGGGTGGCGGGCCAGATGGCCGCCGAGGGCGGCGCTGGCCCCCAGCACCGCCACCAGGCGGGTGCGGAAGCCCTCGTCGGCCCGCAGCGCCGCCAGCAGCCCGGGATCGTGCGGCAGCCTGGCCAGGCTGGCCAGGGCGAGGTCCGGATCGGCCGCCGCGGCGAGCGCCCCGAGCAGGCCCGAGTCCGCGCCGGCCGTGTCCAGCCCGAGATCCTCGGTGAGCAGGCGCTGCGCGCGGGCCGTGTCGGCGAACCCCATCGCGGCCAGCTGGCCGGCCAGGGTCGTGCCGCGCACCATGCTCACTCCTGCACGGTAGCCGCCCCGTGCCGGGCGCCGGTAGCAGGCCGCCGCGGTCAGCGCATCCGTGCCCGGGCGGCGAGCCCGTCGATGACCAGCCGCTGGCGGGGGTTCGCGGTGCGCAGGGCGAGCAGCTCGGTGCGGTGCACCAGCGGCGAGCTGCGCAGCGGGACCGCGACCACGCCCTCGGGGAGCGGGCCGGCCGACGCCGGGAGCAGCGCGGCGCCGAGGCCCGCCGCGACCAGGGCGAGCAGCGTCGGCAGGTCGGCGCCGTCATACACGGCGTGCATGGCCTGCCGCCCCGGCCCGAACGAGCCGCGGCCCGCCAGGGCCGGCGCGACCACCCAGGGCGCGTCCGCGAGCACGTCCAGGTCCATGGCCGGCCTGCCCCGCAGCGGGTGATCGGCGGCGAGCGTCACCACCAGCGGCGTCTCGGCCATCGCCGTGGACGACAGCAGGCCGGCGTCGGCGAGGTGGAGCGGCTCGTCCGGCGCGGTGATGCCGTCCACGAGCACGGCGTCGACGTTCCCGGAGGCGACGTCGGCCACGGCGGAGCGCGGGTCGGCCGAGCGGACGGTGACCCGCAGCAGCGGGCGGACGGCACGCAGGTCCCTGAGCGCGGCCGCGAGCAGGTCTGGGGCAGCCAGCGGGCAGGCTCCCACCCGGACCTCGCCAGACACGTCACCCAGGCGGCTCAGCTCGCTGCGGGCCACGTCCAGGCGGAGCAGGATCCTCGCCGCGTGCTCGGCGAGGCGCTCCCCGGCGGGCGTGGGGCGCACCGGCCTTCGGTGCACCAGCACCTGGCCCAGCTCCTGCTCCAGCGCCGCCACCTGCTGCGAGACCGCGGGCTGGGTGTACCCGAGCTCGCTGGGGCGCGGTTACCTGATTCCGGACAGCCGTACGTGGTTCGTGGCTCCGTCCGGAAACCGATGGCGCGCACATATCCTGCGTTTGCTGCGGACATTAGGGACATAACGGCCCGCAAAATGACCCGACCGGAGTAAAAGTGGCGGTGATCGGCAGTGACGAAGGAAGCAGGCCGACCTCACGGGACCGGCACGGCCGCGCCGGGGTGGCGGTCTGATGGCGATCGTCCCCGATACCAAGGACTGGACGCGGGCGCTGCAGCGCAGGTGCCCCGAATGCGGCTACGACTCCGCCAGGACCACCCGGGCCGCGGTCCCGCGGCTGGTCCGCGGCAACGCGGCCGCCTGGGAGGCCGCGCTGAGCAGCCGGGATGCAGTGCACCTGCGCACGAGGCCGCGGGGCGACCGCTGGTCCGCGGCCGAGTACGCCTGCCACGTGCGCGATGTGTTCCGGGTCTTCGACCAGCGGCTGGTCCTGATGCTCGACGCGGACGATCCCACGTTCCCCAACTGGGACCAGGACGCGACCGCGGTCGCGGAGCGATACCAGGAGCAGGATCCCAGCGCGGTCGCCGGTGAGCCGGCCGAGGCCGCGGAACGCCTGGCAGGCCGCTTTGCCGGGCTCACCCCGGCGCAGTGGGAGCGCACCGGGACCCGCAGCGACGGTGCGCGCTTCACCGTGGACAGCTCCGCCGGGTACCTGCTGCACGACCCCGTCCACCACCTGCACGACATCGGCGGCTGACGGCGCGGGCGGTGCGGCGGGCACAGACAGCGCAGGCGGTACGGCGGGCGCAGGCGGCGCAGGCGGCTGAAGGCGCGCGGCCGGGGGGCCGGGGGCGGCTGGCGGTCTCAGGCTGCGGGCGGGCCCGCGTCGATCAGCGCCTGCACATCGCTGATCACGTCGCCGGGCTGCAGGCACCGCAGCCACCACGTGGCCCCGGCCCTGGCCCAGTCCCGTGCCGGGCGCTCGTCGGCCTGGATGACGATGTCCTTGCCCGGCCCCAGCACGCGCATGATCTCCGGCACCGCCTCCGGCCCGGGCAGGGCGGCGGGGAGGACCCCCTGCCAGCGCGCCGCCCGCCGCAACGGCCGCTGGTGCGGCCAGGTTGCCGCCACCCACACCGGCAGCGGCCGCTGCACGGGAACCGGCCGGAACGTGATCCCGTCCACCCGGTAGTGCATGCCCGCGTGGTGCACCGGGGCGCCGCTCCAGATGGCCCCGATCAGGTCCAGGCCCTCATCGAGCATGGCCGCCCGGCGGGCCAGATCCGTCTCCTCGCCGAAGTCGCGGAACTCGGGGGTGCGCTCGGTGCCGGCGCCGACGCCGAGCACGGCCCGGCCGCCGCTCAGGTGGTCGAGCGTGGCGGCCTGGCGGGCCAGGTTCCACGGCCGCCGCCGGGGCACCGGGGTCACCACGGTGCCGAGGCGGATACGGCTGGTCACCGTGGCCGCGACGGCCAGGGCCATCCACGGGTCGACGGCGGGCTCGTCCCCGGCGCGGTGGACGACGTGGTCCCACAGGAACCAGCCGTCCCAGCCCGCCGCCTCGGACCGGGCGGCGAGATCGGCGAGCAGCGAGACGTCGGCAAAGGCGCCGAAGTTGGGTGCCCACGGCGCGCAGCGCACGGAAACCTGGCCTCCTCCCTGCCGGCCACCTCTACGGCCGCCCCTGCCAGCCACCCCTGAGGCCACCCCTGCCAGCCACCCCTGAGGCCACCCCTGCCAGCCGCCCCTGCCGGCCGCCGCCAGGCCTGTTCGGGCCTGCTGGCGACCAATCCTGCCATCCCCCCTCGCCAGCGTCCGGTTATCCTCGACCACGTGAACCAAGACATCCCCGGCACACCGAACTCGCTGATCGACAGCGTCGCGAGGGCCTGGGATCTGCTGGTCCAGCAGATCGATGACCTGTTCGGCTGGTCGCCAGGGCCGGTGCCCAGCGTGCGCTCCCCGTCCGCCATGTCCGACGGGGAACTGCGCACCGCGCTGCGCGCGGCCGCCACCGCCCTGGCGCAGGCCGTCGACCCGGAGCGGCAGGCGGACGTGGTCGCGGCGGCCGACGCCCGCTGGCGGTTCAACCTCCCCGTCGTGACGGAGACCCAGGTGCAGGCCATGTTCGCCGAGGCTTTCGACGCCTTCCGCCTCGCGGTCACCGGCCTGGACGATCACGCCTCCCCCGCGGTCTTGGCCTCGGTCGGGCGCCTCGCCGAGACGCTGGCCCGCGCCCGGTGGCTGCTTGAGCCCGCCGACCAGGGAGAGCGCCGCGAGCGCGGCTACGCCCTGGCCGCCGCGGCCGTCGCCCGCGTGCGGGCGCTCAGCGGCCGCGCGGAGGAAGCCGGCGAGGCCGACCATGCCGACCTGGCCGGGGAGATCGCGGACCGCGCCGCGACCATGGAAGCCAGGCTCACCGAGCTCAGGGAGGCCGACGGCCTCCGCGCGGTGCGGGTACCCAAGCGGCGCACGCTGCTGCAGGCGTACCTGCCCGGCGGCGTGGATCCCTTCGCGCTGCTCACCGCCGCGGACCCGCGCCCGGCGGCCACGCCATCCGCGCTGTTCTACACCGAGGCAGGGACCGGTGACGCGCTGCGCAACTTCCAGCGGCTGCACCTCACCCGCGCGTACTGGCTCGCCCAGGCGGTCGTCCTGTACGCGGACATGTGCCGGGCCGCGGCCCCTGTTCTCGGGCGCGGCGACGGGGAACGGGTCGTCGCCGCGGCCGAGCCCCGGTACCGCCCGCTCTGCCAGGAGGCGGGAAGGCGGTACCGCGAGCGGCTCCGCCGCGGCCTGCACCCGGGCCTGTAACGCCGGCCCGCGGGCCCCCACGTCAGAGCACCGGCAGGTAGCGGTCCAGCTCGAACTCCGTGACCTGGCGCCGGTACTCCTCCCACTCGGCGCGCTTGTTCCGCAGGAAGAAGTCGAAGACGTGCTCGCCGAGCGTCTCGGCGACCAGTTCGCTGCTCTCCATGACGTTGCACGCCTCGGAGAGGGACTGCGGCAGCGGCGCGATGCCCAGCGCGCGGCGCTCGGCCGGGGTCAGCGCCCACACGTCGTCCTCGGC
>JASHPR010000066.1 GCA_030038015.1 Streptosporangiaceae bacterium | reverse complement strand
CACCGGGTCTGCGGCGAAGGGCGAAGACGCTGTCCAGGTAATGCGTCCGCCACCCGGCAAAAAGCACACAAAACACCTATGGCGTTTACAGCGAAGACACCCAGATCCGGGCTCCAGATAACGGCGGGACTGTGCGCCTTGCCTCCGCTGACAGTCCACCACGGTCCGTGACTGCCTGGCGAACGACGGTGATCGTTGCAGAAGCAGAAGGCTGGCTGGCCTGTCAGCATCTTGTCGGATGGCCTCCCCAGGACTCGTACGGCGGTGGCCAAGCGCGGGCATAAGGTCCCCCGCCTTGCCGACTGTTGGCACTAGCCCGGGTGCCTGGCCCGACGCATGCTTTGCGCGACGTGCCTTCCAGGAGGGGGGACACCGGGTGGGTGAGTTCACCCGGCCGACCGCTCTGGCGGGTGAGGCGGCGATGGCGGCGCCTTCGTAGCCTCATAGAGGGCGACCGATGTCGTGGTCGTGGCCTGAAAGGAGGTCGGCTTTGCTGGGGCTGGACAAGGTTGCCACCGCGCTTGTGGCGCCGGGTAAGGGCATTCTCGCCGCGGACGAGAGCATCGCGACTATGTCCAAGCGGCTTGAGACAGCAGGGGTCACGCCGAGCGCGGACACGCGCCGTGACTACCGGCAGCTGCTACTCACCACGCCGGGCCTGGACAGCTGGGTCTCTGGCATCATCTTGTGCGACGAGACTCTCGGCCAGGACCTGTCGGATGGCACGCCGTTCGGCGAGGCCGCCACGGCGCTTGGCATCATGGCTGGCATTAAGGTCGATAAGGGCGTCACTTCCTTGCCGTTCTCTGATGGCGGATTCGTCACTGAGGGGCTGGATGGCCTGCGCGGCCGGCTGGACGCCTACCGGGAGCGCGGCGCCGTCTTCGCCAAGTGGCGTGCCGTGCTCAACCCGGCCAGCCTGCACTGGCGCACCGTGCACGCGAACGCGCACGCCCTGGCCCGCTACGCGGCGCTGTGCCAGGCGGCGGGCATCGTGCCGATCGTGGAGCCCGAGGTCTTGATGGACGGCAGTCACGGGATCGCCGTCTGCCAGGCAGCCACCACCACCGTGCTCGCCGCCGTCTTCGGTGAACTTGACGCGATGGGCGTTGATCCCCGCGGCATCGTCCTCAAGCCGAACATGATCATTTCAGGGACGGAGAGCGAAGACCAGGCCCGGCCGGCCGAGGTCGCCCGGGACACGCTGCAGGTGCTGACTGCGACCGTGCCGCCAGCCGTTCCCGGCATCGCGTTCTTGTCCGGCGGCCAGTCCAACGAGCAGGCGTGTGCCAACCTTGCCGCCATCAACGCGCAGGCTGCGGCGGGCGGCACGCCGCCGTGGCGGCTGACGTTCTCGTTCGGGCGTGCCCTGGTCAGCGATGCGCTGCGTGCCTGGCACGGCGTGGCGGCCAGCGCCGCGGATGCGCAGGACAAGCTCGCGGCGAACTGCCGGCGCGCCAGCGAGGCGTCGAAGGGTCCGGTCACCGCGGCGGTGGGGGCCTGAGCAGCCATGCGTGCAGAACGCAAGACACTGACCCGCTACACCATCGAGTCCGAACACCGTCATCCCGGTTCGACCGGTGACTTCTCGGGGCTGCTCAATGCGGTAGCGACGGCCGTGAAGATCATCAGCAACCAGGTCAGCCGCGGCGCGCTGGCCGGCACGCTGGGAAGCGCCGGGGTGGAGAACGTCCAGGGCGAGGTGCAGAAGAAGCTGGACCTGATCAGCAACGAGGTGATGATCGGCGAGACGGAGTGGACCGGGCACCTGGCCGCGATGGCGTCGGAGGAGATGGAAGACGTCTACCCCGTGCCGGCGGCCGGGCGGCGCGGGAAGTACCTGCTGGTATTCGACCCGCTGGACGGCTCGAGCAATATTGACGCCAACATCTCGGTGGGCACGATCTTCTCGATCCTGCGCAGCCCCGACCCGGGAGCGGAGCCGCGGGTGGAGCACTTCCTGCAGCCGGGCGCCGCTCAGGTGTGCGCGGGCTTCGCCTTGTACGGGCCGTCCACGATGCTGATCCTCACCACCGGCGACGGCGTCGACGGATTCACGCTCGATCGCGACATCGGGGCGTTCGTGCTCACTCACCCGCAGCTGCGCATTCCCGAGGACTGCGGGGAGTTCGCGATCAACGCCTCCAACGAGCGCTTCTGGGAGCCGCCGGTGCGCCGCTATATCCAGGAGTGCCTGGCGGGCAGCACCGGGCCGCGGGGCCGGGACTTCAACATGCGCTGGATCGCATCCCTGGTGGCTGAGACCTACCGCATCCTTACCCGCGGCGGTGTCTTCCTGTACCCCAGGGACAGCAAGGAACCGGCCAAGCCGGGACGGCTGCGGCTGCTGTATGAGTGCAATCCGATCTCCTTCATCGTGGAGCAGGCCGGCGGCGGCGCCAGCACCGGGCGCGAGCGCGTGATGGAAATCCAGCCCGCGAGCCTGCACCAGCGCGTGCCGCTGATACTCGGATCCAGGAACGAGGTCGAGCGGATCGAGCGCTATCACCGCGACCAGGCCAGCGGACAGGGATCGGCCTTCGACGACTCGCTGTTCAACAGCCGTTCCCTGTTCCGGATCCCTTAACCAGCCGGAGAACAGGTGTCGGCCAAGCATCCTATCGTTGTCATCACCGGCTCGTCCGGCGCGGGCACAACCTCGGTGACCAGGACCTTCCAGCACATTTTCGTGCGCGAGCAGATCAACGCGACGATCGTGGAGGGCGACTCGTTCCACCGATACGACCGGGAGCAGATGAAGGCCGCAACGGCGGACGCCGAGAAGGAAGGCAACCACCACTTCTGCCATTTCTCGCCCGAGGCGAACCTGCTCGAAGAACTCGAGACCCTGTTTCGCGAGTACGGCGAGCGCGGTCGCGGCAAGGTCCGCAAGTACCTGCACGACGCGCAGGAGGCCGAGCCCTTCGGTCAGCGGCCCGGGACCTTCACGCCGTGGGCAGATGTAGCCCCTGACAGCGACCTGCTCTACTACGAGGGATTGCACGGCGCTGCGGTCACCGAAAAGGCGGACGTCGCTCAGCACGCTGACCTGCTGGTCGGGGTTGTCCCGATCATCAACCTCGAGTGGATCCAGAAGCTGCATCGCGACAAGGCTGCCCGCGGCTATACCAGCGAGGACGTGGTCGGCACGGTGCTGCGGCGCATGCCGGACTATGTGAATTACATCTGCCCGCAGTTCTCCCGCACGCACGTGAACTTCCAGCGCGTCCCGACGGTGGACACCTCCAATCCGTTCATCGCCCGGCACATCCCCAGCGCCGACGAGAGCTTTGTCGTCATCCGGTTTGCCAACCCGAAGGGCATCGACTTTCCCTACCTGCTGTCGATGCTGCACGACTCGTTTATGTCACGGCCGAACATCATCGTCGTGCCGGGCGGGAAGATGGAGCTGGCAATGCAGCTGATCTTCACCCCGCTCGTCCTGCGGCTGATGGAGGCACGACGCCGGGCCTGACCGCCGCAAAAGCGAGCACGAGCACGCGAGATGCACGGGCGGATAATGGAACGCGTCGCCGAAAGGACGGCCCTCGCCGCCGAAGACGTCGTGCGGCAGGGTCCACCCGACAGCATGAGCGGCGCAGCCTCCGGCTGACCCAAAAATGCAGACACAGCGATCCTGCGCCCGCCGACTCGCGGGCGTGCAGAATACCCCGTTATACGCCACCAGGTCACAGTAACTCGATCCCTCTATATCCGCCCATAACGGCGACCCGGAGTGGGCCCAGCGCACCAGGGCTCGCAACAGGGCGTGATGACCTTGTCAAGTGGCCTTGGAGGCGATGGGGCGGCGCCGGCCGACTGACGGGTTTGACGCGGCATCAGCGGAACTCCGCTCACGGGCGATGGTCAGTGAAGCGGCGTGAACCGTGCGGTGAAGTGCCGCAGGTGCCTAGGCTGGGACACAATGCGCAGCCCGGGGAGGTCGGCGGCCCGGCCGGCCACCCGGGTGAGAACCTCGATCACGTAGTCGATGTGGCTTTGGGTGTAGGTGCGGCGGGGAATGGCCAGGCGGACCAGGTCCATGGCGGCCGGGGTTTCAGTGCCGTCCGGCCGCAGGCCGAACATCACGGTTCCGATCTCGCAGGCCCGCACTTCGCCTTCCTGGCAGAGCGCGCAGGCCAGTGCCTGGCCCGGGTAGTGCAGCGGGTCGAGATGCGCGAGCAAGGCGCGCGCGTCGATGAAGACCGCGTGGCCGCCGAAG
>JASHPR010000692.1 GCA_030038015.1 Streptosporangiaceae bacterium | reverse complement strand
GCCGTGCCTGCCCGCCCAGCGCACCGTGGCCGCCACCTCGGCGGCGCTGCGCGCGGACACCACGCAGCGCGGCTTCCCGGGCGTCACCGCCGCGGTCTGGTCCCGGCGGTAGGCGCCGACTACGTCGGGGTCGGTGCTCACCCGGCCGTCCGGAAGCTCGGCGGCAAGCTCGTCAACGTCGTCGGCCACGGCGTCCCTCCGCCCGGGTCTGGGTCTTTACGCTTCTCATACCCCATGGTCACCTGCGGGGGAAGACGGTCACGCACGTCGCGGCCCGCGGCCGCCAGGCCGGGCGGCGGGCGCACCTCGGCAGGGCCCGGGCCGATGGCGCCACCGGCATCGGCTAGCGTTCCACGTGTGGCGAGCCGTGCTGAGCGTTCGATGTCCTTCGGTGCGATCGCGGAAGACTACGACCGGCTGCGCTCGGGGCCGCCGGAGGCGGCGGTCGACTGGCTGGTGCCGCCGGGCTGCCGGGTCGCCGTGGATGTGGGCGCGGGCACGGGCCTGCTGACCCGCGCGCTGGCGCGGAAGGTCAGCCGCGTCGTGGCTGTCGAGCCGGACGAGCGGATGGCCGCCGTGCTGCGGACCCGCGCGGCGGCCGCCGGGCTTTCCGGCATCGAGGTCGCCCAGGGCAGGGGCGAGGCGATCCCGCTGCCGGACGCCAGCGCCGACGGCGTGTTCGTCTCGTCCGCGTGGCACTGGATGGACCCGCAGCGGGCGCCGGGGGAGATCGCGCGGGTGCTGCGGGACGGCGGCCGCCTCGGCGTGATCTGGACCAGCCGCGACCGGGACGCCGGCTGGGTGCGCGAGGCCGACGCGTTCCGCCGCGCTGGGCTGGCCGCCGGGCCGGACGGGCACGGCGAGGAGCCGGCCCGCCGCCGCCGCGAGGTCATGCTGCCCGGTGACCTGTTCGGCCCCGTGGAGGCCGCGTCGTTCGCGTTCACCCGGCGGATGGCCGTCGACGATGTCATCGGCATGCTGGCGACCTACAGCGGCGCGATCACCGCCACCCCGCAGCAGCGGGAGGCCGGGCTCGCCCACGCCAGGGACATGCTCCAGCGGCACTTTCCGGGCGCGGCGGAGATCGACGTGCCGATGCGGTCGCAGTGCTTCCGGGCCAGCCGCCGTTCGCGCACCGGCCGTCAGCCGCTGTAGTAGACCGCGACGTCCCGCACCCGCATCGTTCCCCCGGAGGTGGTCTGGCTGGTCGGGGTGGTGCAGCCGCACGCCTCGTCCGGGTACTGGCCCCCCATCGCCAGGTCAAGGATGATCGAGAACCCGTGGTTGACGGCCTCGTCCCAGGCCCTGGCGCCGACCTGCCTTTCCCGCACGCTGAAGTACTCCTCGCCGTCGGCATACCACCGGATCTGCTCGTCGGCGGCGTTGCGCCGGTCGACGACCACGCTGTACGTGTGGTAGCCGCCCTGGCAGCCGGGGCAGGGCAGCAGCCCGCTCGTCAGGCCTGTGTGCTCGTGGCACGGCCCCAGGGTGCCGTCCTGGTTGAGACGGGTGAGATTCCCGCAGTGCAAGGCCCCGGAGTGCTCGCTGAGCGCGTCGACGTCCTCAAGGATGTCGATCTCGCCGTGCTGCGGCCACGAGCCGGGCCCGAGCATCCAGAACGCGGGCCAGTAGCCGAGGCCGTCGGCGGGGTCCGGCTGGTCGATCGACGCGCTGACCTTCATCTCGCCCCCGGCCGGGGCGCCGAATCCGCCGCCCGTTGACTGGATCCGGCCGGATGTCCACCCCGGGCCCTGCCACAGCGCGGTGATATCGAGGCCGCCATGCCCGTCCACGTGAACGTTGCTGGTGGAGTCGGTCATGGTCTCCACCTCGCCGTTGCCGAAGACCCCCCGCCCGGTGTCGTATTTCCAGTACGCCGGATTGACCCCGCTGCCCGCGGGCCCCGCGAAGCTCCCGGACCAGACCTTCCGCCACGGCCCGCTGGCGCTGCCCCCGCCGGAGGCCAGGGACGGCGCCCAGGCGGCGGAACTCGCGGCCGCCACCATGCACGCCACGCCTAACGCCCACATCCAGGGTCGGGTACCTGAGCGCACGATGTTCCTCCCCTGGGCCGGCAAATGAAGGGCGCCCGGCAATATCCGGCCGGCGACTCAGATTCTGGGCTCCCAGGATGTTATGCGGCGCCACAGCGTCCTGGAATTGACCAGGTTAGCAAAGCGGCCGCGGCCGCCACCGTTATATTGAGCCGCGGAGCCCATGGTGCCCTTGTTTACCGGTAATGCGCGGGGCGCGCCCGGCATATCAGGAAGCGGTCTCAGCCTGGCCGAGGCCGGCCCGCTCCCATCTGACGGGGCCGATCAGGCGCCTGCACAGCCTGGGCAGGTAGAAGGCTGACAGCAGCCCCGCGGTGACGCCCCCCCAGGCGAAGAAGACCCATATCGTGTGGCCGAGAGCGGCGGCGATGCCCATCCCGGTGACGATCACGCCGCTGATGACCATGTGCGGCCGGAACACGCCCAGGTCGTTGTCGTCCTCCTCGCCCCGGTTCTCGCCCTTGGGGGTCGTCTTGAAGGTCACCCGCTTGTTGCGCAGCACCCCGACCAGGGCCAGGAAGTACACGGGTATGACCGCGATGGTGAGGAACCGCCCGGCCCACAGCACGCCGCGCTCCTCGAGGGGCCGGACGTTGTACCGCTGCAGCCATAGCTGCATGAACTGCCGCCAGGCCACGAGGGGTAAATACCAGAACGCCAGCTGCGGTATCTGGATTTGAGCCGGGACCCACCCGAAAAGGTAATACATCATGAGCATGACGACCGCCGTGGCCATGGTCAGCCCGCTGAGGTAGAACTGCTCCATGAGAAAGTAGTAGAGCGCATGGCTCAGGCGCATTTTTATGTTCAGCCGGGGAGAATGGGTGAAGAATATGTTCATGCACCCGAACGCCCACCTGTACTGCTGGTTGAAGTAGGCCGGCCAGGTCGCCGGGCCCTCCCCCACGGCAAGCGCCTCCGGCACGTACACGCTCTCCCACCGGCCTGCGTGGAATCGCTTGCCCGTCGCCAGGTCCTCGGTCAGGTGGCCCTGGTACCACCCGATGTCCTGCAGCGCGGCGACCCGCACCACGTGGTTGGCGCCGATGAGCAGGGTCATCCTGCGGCTGCTGAGCGCCCGCATGATCGGGCCGTAGAACAGGTAGGTCTGCTGCGCCGCCCCGCGCGCGATCCAGTTCCCGGTGTTCCCGTAGATCTGCGGTGTGCCGACGAAGGCCACCCGCGGGTTCCTGAAGTGCCCGATGGTCCTGGTCAGGAAGTCCCTCCTGACCTTGAAGTCGCTGTCCACCTGGGCAACAACGTCGTACTTCCTGGCGTGCCGCTCGTACCAGGCGTTGTGGTTCCCCGCCTTGCTCTTCGTCAGGAAACGGCCGCGCTTGGTGTTGTAGCAGGCCATCCCGTGGCGGCTGAAGTGCTTCACGCCCAGCAGCTCGCACATCGCGCGCACGGCCGGGTCGTCACCCTCGTCGAGCAGCCACGTGTCGTGCGGGTAATCCGCGACGACCATGCTCGCGAGCGTGCGCCTGAGCATGTCGAGCGACTCGCTGGCCGGGACGAACGTCGTGATGAAGGCCACGCGCAGCCCGCGCGGGGGCGGCGGCGGCTCCTGGTAGGGCTCCACCCGGCTGCAGATCAGCCAGGCGAGGATGTCCATCATCTGGCGGTGCCAGACGACGAAGGTGAGCCCGGCGAACAGCAGGACGTCCCCGGCGTCCAGCCCGCTGCCGAAGTCCCGCGGCAGCCGCGCCGGGCTGAACCAGAAGACGGCGAACCTGGCCGCGAGCGCCAGCCCGACCAGCAGCAGCAGCATGTTGAGGAGCAGGTGGCGCGGTGGCACCGGACCCGCGGTTGGCGCGGCGCCGCGCTGCGGATGGCACTGCGGCTCGGGCAGCGGCCGGGCCGCCTCGGCGATGGCCACCAGCGTGGCGATCCCGGCGGCCTGGCTCTCCGGGCGGGTCTCCGGCGCGGCGTACCGCCGCGGCCGGACCCGGCCCGGCTGCGCTCCCTGGCCGGCTTGCTGCCTGACGCCAGGCGGCGTATTGGTAATCATCTGACTACTTTCTGTAACTGTGGATGGCGGTATGGATGAGCGGCACGGTGCTCCGGCCGGGGTGTCAGCGCTCCGCGGGCGCCCCCGGGAGCTGATCCTCCGTCGTGCCGCACTCCTTGCCCGGGAACACGACCCGCGTCACGGCGGCGATGTTCACCAGGCCGAACAGCGCGATGACGGCGAACCGAACGGAGAGCGCCTGCTCGGTGCGCCACAGGGCGAGCGCCACCCAGGCGAGGCCGAGCGTCCCGTTCCATGCGCAGACGCAGGTGCGGAACCGGCGGCTGGCGTCCCTCGGGCCCCGCGACGGATCCCAGGCCATGACCTTGCCCCTGGCGTAGTCCCAGATGGCGAGGACCTGCGCCCAGCCCACGGCGATCGCGAGCGGCCACACATGGGCCGACCAGCGGGAGTTGTGCCACAGCGGGTACAGCACGGCGCCGGTGATCACGGACGGGATGAGCAGGATGGCGTTCCGCAGTTCCACTTCCCCCGGCAGCACGGCGAGCAGGGTGATCGGGATCAGGGGCAGGACCAGGGTGCGCATCGCCGTGGACAGGTTCCACAGCCACCCGGCGACGTACGGCAGGCGGCTGCGCCATGGCATCCGGACCCGCCACATGTGCCGCGTCCAGATCAGCGAGGTGGCACCGCAGCACCACCGGTACTGCTGGCGCATGAACGAGTCGATCACGGCCGGGCACACGCCGGCGGCGAGGGCGACCGGCAGGTAGACCAGCCGGTACCCGGCATGGCGCAGGTCCAGGCCGGTGTGCGAGTCCTCCGCATAGGGAATCTGGGTGAACCCGCCGGCGGCATCCAGCGCTGCGCGCCGGTACACGGCGTTCGAGCCCACGCACAGCGCCGAGCCGAACCGGTCCCTGGACACCTGCACCACGCGGTAGAACACCTCGAGCGTCGCCCCGGCGGCCCGCTCGACCCAGGTCTGGTTCCTGCTGACCCGGAAGTACTGCGGGGTCTGGACCAGCCCGGTCGCCGGGTCATCCATGTAGGGCAGCGTCTCGGCCAGGAAGTCCGGCCGGGGCCGGAAGTCCGCGTCGAAGATCACGACGTGCTCGCCGGCCGAGTGCCGCAGCCCGTAGGCGAGATTCCCTGACTTCTTGTGGTAACCGGGGTTGGGGCGCCGCACGTACGTGAAGCCGAACGAGTCCGCCATCGACCGGGTCTCGGCGAGGCCGGGACCGTCGTCGAGCACGAAGGCCCGGGCCACCCCTGGGTACGCATGGATCAGCTCGAACACGCCGGTCCAGGTGTTGCGGAGCACGGCCATGGGCTCCCCGCAGATCGGCAGGAAGATGTCCACCGCCGGCCAGGCAGGCGGGTCCCAGGAGCTGACCCGCAGCACGTGCGCGGCCAGGTCGAACCCGCGGCCGGCGAAGTTCACCGGCAGGCTGACCGCCTGGTAGCCGACGAAGAGCGCCGTGTAGGCCAGGAAGGGGAGCGCGACCGGGTTGCGGATCTCGAACCACGCCTGTGCCGTGATCACGCAGGCCGAGCTGATGGTGAGGGCGCAGGTCAGGAACGGCAGCGACCGCCAGGCGTAGGACGTCTTCTCGGCGTCGTCGGGGGGGTCGGGGAGCACGGCGCCGCGGTAACGGTGGCGTCCCCGCGGCGCCAGGGCGGCCGGCGTCACCGCGGCCTCGCCCTCGCCCGCTGGCGGACCCAGACCAGGAAGCGCCCCTCATCGGCGCTGGTCCGGAACGGGATGTCGGTGACAAGCCGGTAGCCGCCGTACCTGGCTATCGCCGACGTGATGACGGCGTCATAGCCATCGCTGGCATGGGGGCTGTAGGAAAGCTCGATGAGGCCGAAGTACCGGTGCCGGATGGCATCGGTATAGGCGGCCCGCGGCTGGGCTACGTACGCGCCGGTCAGCGGGTCCGTGTAGGTGAAGTAGTAGTTGCTGGTCAGGTTCTGCCAGCCGAGGCGGTCGCGCAGGTAGTACTCGATGATGTAGGAGTCCTCCAGCAGCCTGGGGCCCCTCGCCGAGGACAGGTCGGCCCTGATCGCCGTGATCATCGCGGTGGCGCGGGGCCAGCTGGCAAAGTGAAAGGACGCCAGGAACACCCCGGGGACGGCGGCCAGGACGACCGTGGCGGCGCCGGCCGCCAGCGCGGCCCTCACCTTCGCGGCCGGGACCGCCAGCGCGAGTGCGCCGAGACCGTAGCCTGCGACGATACAGCCGAACCAGGCGCCGTACGCGACGTGCTTGAACAGGCTCGTGATCACGTGTATCCGGGCCTGCTCGGCCGGCGCCAGGAAGACGGCCGCCGCCAGCGACCAGGCCAGCGCCTTCTGCGGCCACCGCCCGGTGACCGTCATCGAGGCCGCCCCGATGACCGCGAGCACGGCGACCACGCCGATCCACTTGCCGCTGGCGAAGAGGATCCCCGGAACCGGGACATCACCGTGCTGCCGCGCCAGGGTCGTGTCCTCGATCCCCTGCCAGTACCCGGTCCCGGCGATCCGCAGCGCCCACCCGATCAGGGTGACGGCCGTCGTCGCCACGGTGAGCGCGGCCGCGATGCCGCGCCCGCGGCCGCGCCGCTGCCAGACCAGCAGCGCGATCACGACGATGGCGACGGGATCGAAGAGCGTCGCCGCGTACTTTGCGGCGTCGGAAACGGCGAGCGCGGCGCCAGCGCTGATCTCCAGCAGGCACTGCGCGGCCGGGCCGGCCTCGGCCGCCCGCACCCCGAGCCAGGTGGCGAGCGCCAGCAGGAACAGCGCCATCGCGTCGTAGGTCGCGAACCCCCCGAGGAACTGGACCGAGCCGACCCCGGCGAACAGCGCGGCAGCGAACAGCGCCGCACGCCGGTCGAAGATCCGGATCGTCACGCAGTAGAGCAGGGCGGTCGCGCCGAGCATGAAGCACAGCGACAGGCCGCGCGCCGCCGCGAGACCGCCGGCGGAATTCGCGAGCGCTGCCAGCGGCGGGTAGACCACGGGGGACCCGGAGAGGAAGGTGGGGAAGTAGCCGGGAACCTGGGCGCCGTGCAGCCAGCCCGACCACTCCAGCTGGCCGGTCCACAGGTAGAGGGCCTCGTCGCGGAACGTCGTGTTGGCCGGGAACAGCCGCAGGGACAGCAGCGCCTGGGCGGCGAGGACGCCCAGCAATGGCCACGGGCCCGCGGCGGCGCAGCGCCACCGCTCGGAGCGGGCCGCGGCGCGGCGCCGGCGCGGTGTCCCGGATCGCGCCTGGGGGCGCGGGATGTCGATGCTCGGCAGC
>JASHPR010000691.1 GCA_030038015.1 Streptosporangiaceae bacterium | reverse complement strand
ATGACACCGGATCATTACCTAGCGGCAAGGTAAGGCGCATGCCCCTGCACCACGCGGTCCTGGCCCTGCTGGCGGCCAAGCCAGCCCACGGCTACGAGCTGAAAAACAGCTTCGAGCAGGCCGTCGGCGACCAGTGGGGCGGGCTGAACATCGGCCACCTGTACCAGATCCTCGACCGCCTGGCCCGCGACGGCCTGATCGACTCAGAGCGCCAGCCGCAGCCGGTCAAGCCCGACCGTCTTGTCCACCGCCTCACCCCGGCCGGCCGCGCCGAACTCGACCGCTGGCTCGCCGAGCCCGCCATCCCCGCCCGCGGCTACCGCGACGACTTCTTCCTCAAGGTCATGGCCGCCGCCCGCTCCGGCGACCCCGCCACCCTGCCCGCCGTGCTCAGCCGGCAGCGCGCCCACCTGCTGCGCCAGCTGCACGCCCTGGCCGGCGCCCGCGCCGCCACCACCACAGCCGTCGAGGCCCTGCTCATCACCGCAGCCGAACTGCACACCCGCGCCGACCTCGGCGTCGTCGACGCCGCCGAGAAAACCCTCACCACCAGCCCCGCCGCCGCCGGGCAGTCCTCACCAGGCCTGACACCCCCGCAGACCGCGGCGGGCTAGCCCGGGCCGTCAGCCTCCCGCTGGCCGGACCTGATGCAGGTCAGGCCGAAGTCGCGACCACGGCTGTGTCTTCCTGGGCCGTTTCCGCGGGTCTGATCCCGGCTGCGCCGTGGCAGCGCTTCCACTTGCGGCCTGAGCCGCAGGTGCAGGGCTCGTTCCGCCCCCTTCTGGAGTCCTGGCGGGCGTACTCCTCGGTGATCTCGGCCGGCGCGCGCCCGGCTGCGAGCAGGCCGCTCATCTGCTCCATGGCAGGACGGACATGGCAGAAGAACGCCTTGTAGCTGGGGCACAGGTAGTGCAGGCCGGGCTCACCGTCCGGGGTCGTTGCGAAACGGTCCTTGGGGCAGCCGCCGTGGCAGGCGAACCGCACGTCGCAGACCAGGCAGCAGCGGGGCAGGGTGTCCCGCTTGGCCAGGCCGAACCGCTGCTGCTGGGGCAGCGTGACCAGGTCGAGCATCTTCTTGTCCCTGATGTTGCCCAGCAGGTGGGCAGGCTCGACGAAGTGGTCACACGAGTAGAGGTCCCCGGTGTGCTCGAGGGCCAGCGCCTGCCCGCAGGTCTCGGAGTGCACGCACAGCCCGGGCGGCTCGCCGTGCCAGCTGGCCAGCGCGACGTCGAACATCTGCACGTAGACGCGGCCGACGTCGCGGCGCACCCATTCCTCGAAGACGTCGATCAGGAACCGGCCGTACCCGCCCGGCGACACCGACCTGCAGGTCACCTGATCGCCGTCCTGCATGTAGAGCGGCCGGTCTTTCGCGCGGTGCCCCCAGCCCGCGTCCGCCGCCGGGAGGAGTTCCGGCGTGGTCCGCTCGACGATCGGGATGAACTGCATGAAGGTGGCGCCGCAGTCATCGCGCAGGAACCGGTAGATCTCGCGCCCGCGATCCTGGCTCGCCGCGTGCACGGTGGTCAGGGCGTTCCAGTCCGCGTCATGCCGGCGGAGGACGTCGAGTCCCCTCATCACCCGGTCGAAGCTGCCCTTGCCGCTCTTGTCGACGCGGTAGGTGTCGTGCACGTCGCGGGGGCCGTCGACCGACAGGCCGACGAGGAAGCCGTTCGCCGCCAGGAACTCGCCCCACTCGTCGTCGAGCAGGGTTCCGTTGGTCTGGATCGTGTGCATGATCCGCTGGCCGGGGCGGCGCATGCCGTCGGCGAGTCCCACTGACCGGCGGAAGAAGTCCAGGCCCATCATGGTCGGCTCGCCGCCCTGCCAGGCGACGACCACCTCGGGCGCGCCCGCGTGCGCCTCGATCAGCTGGGACAGGTACGTCTCCAGCAGGTCGTCCGCCATCCGGAACCTGCTGCCGGGATAGAGCATCTCCTTGGACAGGAAGAAGCAGTACCTGCAGTCCAGGTTGCACACCGCACCCGTCGGCTTGACCAGCAGGTGGAAGGAACGGGGGGCACCGGGCGGGACCAGGTGCCCGCCAGGCCGGCCGCCCTCGGGGTTCATGATCGGTACCGTAACCCGGCGAGCAGCGGCGGCGAATCACCCGGCCCGGATGACGGCGGCAGCGGTAACTGCCGGGCCCCGCGGGGTAGTAGTGGCTCAGGCGACTGGGAGGGGGCCCAGTTCATGGCGCCGGTCGCGCCGGTGATGGCCGAATCCGAAACTGCCACCACGTTCACGAGCGTGATGACTCATGTCGCGCAGGGGTTCGAGGCCCTGGGCGCAGTCGTGCTGGTCGTCGGTGTGGTGTGGTCGGCTGTCCTGGCGGTGCTGGCCTGGCGGCGATCCGGTGAGCCGCGGCGCGGCTACAACGCACTCCGGCAGGCGTTCGGCGGCACGCTGCTGCTCGGCCTCGAGGTCCTGGTCGCCGCCGACCTGATCAGGACCGTCGCGGTCGCGCCGACGCTCGACAATGTCCTCGTGCTGGGGCTGATCGTGCTGATCAGGACGTTCCTCAGCTTCTCGCTCGAGACCGAGATCGAGGGCGTCGTGCCGTGGCGCCGGGCGATGGCGAGCGGGGCAAGCACGATCAAGAACGCAACAGGCGCGGCTGTCAATCCGGGCACTCGCTGAGCCGGCCGCCCCGTTGCCCTTTCCCCTGCTATTCCCGCTTGCGCAGGACCGCGCTCGTCAGACCGAGTTCATCCCGACGCTCAAGGTAGCGGAGGACTGCAGCGGGCCGACAGCGGTGGCGATCTGGCCCTCGAACTTCTCAAAGCGCCCGCGGACCTTGCTGACCACCATGTGCCGGCCCACGAAACCAGTGTGAGAGTGGACCGGATCGATGTCCCAGGTGCCCGCGACGTAACCAGGGATCCGGGTCGCCGTTGGGGTCATGGCGTATCCTTGATCTGCGGTGCCTTGGGGCTGCCCAGGATGGGCAAGGCGCCGCCCTGGGCGGCCTCCCGCTCCTCCTTGTCCGGCAGGCCCCGGACGGCGTTGATGATCGCAACGGCGATGGCTGCGCCGATCACCGGGCCGAGGATGTAGATCCACCAGCCGGTGTAGTCGTGGCTGACGATGTCCGGGCCCAGGGTGCGGGCTGGGTTCATCGACGCGCCGCTGATCGGGCTGGCGAACAGGCCCAGCAGCGCCACCGTGGAGCCGACGG
>JASHPR010000690.1 GCA_030038015.1 Streptosporangiaceae bacterium | reverse complement strand
GCTGATGGCCTCTGCCTGTCCGCTTCCATAGTGGTGATGGGGAAGGTCATGGTGATGGGAACGCTGGCGAGACCGAGGTGACGCGGTGACTGCGGGCCCGTTCCGCCGGGTACTGGTCGGATGGGACGGGTCGGCCGACGCCACCGAGGCGCTGAGCGCGGCCGCGGCGATCGATCAGGCGGCGAGCCGAGGAGCGCTTTGAGCGGATGCGCGGGCCGGCGACGGAAGGCGTCCGGATGAGCCTGCACATCGTGGAAGGTGACCAGGTCGGCAGGGCTGTGTGCGCTTACGCGGCCGAGCACGGCTTCGACCTGCTGGTGCTCGGCAGGCACGGCGACGGCGGTGCCTTGCACCCGCGCCTCGGCTGGGTGGCCGAAGCGGCGGCCCGGCGCAGCGCGCTCCCCGTCCTGCTGCTCAGCGCTCCCTGATCCGGCGCCAGAGCGGGCGTCCGCCGCTCCGCGCTGTGGCCGGCCTCCGTCTGGGCCCTTGACCATCACGGCGCATCCGGGGTCAGCATGCTCAGCAACCACGCCGGCCTCTACCAGGCAGGAGACCCGCAACTCAACCCGGGCACTCCACCCCCCGGTCGACGACCTGGTCCGGCAGCTGCGCACCGCCGAAGACGAAGCCCGGCCACGGATTCGGTGTCTCTGCTTCGGCACGGCGCTCTCCACCGCCACACCGGTTCCTGACGCCCTTACCGCGGTCGTGTCCGCCACGCACATCCTGCTGGGCACCGATTTCCCCTTCGGGCAGGAGATCGGCCTGCGCTACACGCTCGACGGTGTCCGCGACTACCCCCATTTCACCGACGGCGACCCTGCACGCGTCCTGACCGGCGACGCCGAGTCGCTACTTGACTACCCGCTCTGGTAGCCGGGCAGCGGTCTGGCAGGCTGGCGTCATGGCCAGCACGAAGACCCGGAGGCTGATCCTGCTGCGGCACGCGAAGTCGGCGTGGCCCGACGACGTCCCTGACCATGAGCGGCCGCTGGCGCCGCGCGGCCGCCGCGATGCTCCCGCCGCCGGCCGCTGGCTCCGCAAGGCCGGCTTCGTGCCCGACCTTGTCCTCTGCTCCACGGCCCGGCGCGCCCGCGAGACCTGGCAGCTAGCTGAGGGGAAGCTCGGTGCCGATCCACGGGCGGCCTTTGAGCAGCGGATCTACGGGGCGAGCAGCGCGCAGCTTCTGGACCTGGCCCGCCAGACGCCGGCGGGCGTCGGCACGCTGCTGATCGTCGGGCATGATCCCGCCATGCATGAGCTGATCCTGGACCTGGCCGGCCCGCCGCAGGACGGTGCCGAGGCGGAGGCGCTTGCCCGGGTGAGGGCCAAGCACCCGGCCGGCGCGATCACCGTCCTGGCGTTCACGGACGGCTGGCCCGCACTCGGCCCCGGGCGGGCACGGCTGGCCGATTTCGTCACGCCGGGCGACTTCCGCCGCGCCTAACGGCTCGTTCGCGGTGCCTGCGCAATGCGTGCGCGGACGGCGCGGGCTGGGCTGCGCCGGCTGCCTGCACGCGTGTCCCGTCTCGGGGAACGGTGCCCAGTCTCAGTTAGTCGTGCCGGCCCAGGTCAGGTCTGTGTCGCCCGGGCGGTTGGCCCATACCGGCGTCTCACTGAAGTTTGCCCGTGCAGGTCAGGACGCCGCAACGGGCAAGGAATACGGAGATCGGACAACGCGGCAGCAGTAACGGTAACTCTTTCAGGACTGTTCGGCGGTTCTGACTGCAGCGGCGCGGGTACCGTAGGACAATACTCAGGTCCTGAGCGGGCTGCGTGACGCCCGGTGCGCCAGCCGTGGCTCGTGCTACGAATTTACAGTTAACGTTAATCGCGGAAGCCGTGCTGTCCCGACACGTTCCGCATACGTCGGATGGCAGCGGAGGCTGGTGGCGTCTGCTGGACAGGAGATGGATCTGCAGTGACCCATGCACGATATGTGGCGCCACGATGGCGGAAGAGCTCTCTGAGCGCCGAGAACGGCAACTGCGTTGAAGTGGCAGAATTGTCCAGTGATCATATTGGTGTACGCAACAGCCGGGATAATTCGTTGGGCTGCCCAATCTTGATCTTTACTGTTGGCGAATGGGCGGATTTTATAGTCGGCGTGCAAGCGGGGGACTTCGATCTTCCCTGACGGGACCCTGGTGCCCTACGTCTCTAGGTTTGGGCAGCTATGACCAAGCCCGCCGCGCCAGGGCAGAGATGAGGTCGCGCGACTCAGTGGGGTCAAGCGCCTTATCTCTAAGGTGCTCGAAGGTAACCCTGTATCTATTTGTTTCGTTTACGTCTTCGATACTGTAGTCCCCGTTCAGTCGCTCGACATAAACTATGTCAGGAATCTGCACGTCGTGCACTTGCGCAAACCGCATATAGCTAAACGCGCCTGTTCCGATTGGGTGGTCGGCTTCGAGCGGGAGTACGCGTACTTCCACATTCGGGAGGTATGACGACTCCGTGAGCCGATCAAATTGGTCACGCATGATGGATCTGCTTCCGAATCGTCGGAAAATGACCGACTCATCTATCACGACCGAGAGATCAAGCGGCTCCTGGCGCCTCAGAACCTGCTGCCTTGCCATTCGTGCCTCGACCCTGAGTTCAAGCTCGGAAGGCGGCAGACGGAACATCGAATACCAGCCGCGCATGACCTCACGGGCGTAGCTCTCTGTCTGGAGCAATCCAGGAACAACCTGTGGCTCCCAGTCCCAGCGCCCGATTGCCTCCCTCTCTGCAGATACGAATGCGGCGTATCCTACGGGGAAGCTGGCAATCGCGGCTTCTTCTGCCGCGCTCGTCCCGGTGGACTCGCGGGTTAGGGCGAGCACTCCTTGGCGGTGCGGCTCACTGACACCGTAGAGGTCCAGAAGTAGCCCTAGATCTCCTTGCTTCACCCCTGACTTGCTTGTCTCGATGCGGCTGAGCTTCGAGGTAGACCAGCCGAGCCGCTCGGCTACATCTTCGCCGGTGAAGCCGGCACGCTCGCGGAGCCGGCGTAGTTCGGCCGCAAGCCGACGACGACGGACGCTCGGGCTGCCATGCTCAGGCACCCCGCGGCTCCTTCTCGAGACCCGGATGTTCCGCCCGGTGTTACTCAAGAAGAGCGTAGAGGCGCCCGGTGGTCGCTGAGAAGACCTTTAGGGGAATTCCCGGTGCAATTCCCGCCGGGCATTGCGATCATGTCTGGCCATGTCGTCTACTCGAAGGAGAGGCCAATCGCCGTGGTGGGCGGGAGGCCAGGAGGCTGGCATGATCGGCACACGGGGGTTCCAGAATGTGGAACCACTGCGTGCCTCGCCCGGCTTTTCCCGCGCCAATGCGCCGCTCGCCCTCAAGGACAACTCGCCGCTTGCCGGCCAGAGCCGGCGGAAGTTGCGCACCGCAGTGCCGCAGCGCGCGCGGGATCCCCCGGAGCCGGCCAGACGGACTCCCCGGAGCCGGCGAGAGTTGCCCAGGACTCTCCAAGATCCCTTTGCGGAACGGCAGCACCGGTCTCACATATGGCACTGGGCCAGCGGGGGCGCCGCTAGCCCAGGCGAACCAATCTCCACCCGAATCGACTACGGAACGGAGTCAGTTGTGATTTCCCACACTACATCGGCTCGCGCGCAATGCAAGGGGTCCCTCAGCCCTTCTAGCTGCGGGATTGCACTGGCAGGCCGCGCGAGGACACCGGTGAGCGGCGGGGCGGTCCCGTGAACGGCCTCACCGTAGCCACATTGATGATCATGGCCGGCGTGATCGCCTGGGGCTTCACGATGGCCTTCGCCTGCACGCGGCACGCCAGGCTCCGCGACGAGGTCGTCCGCATCGAGCAGCTGGCGCGCCGCGAGATCCAGCACTGGAAGGACGAGGCGCTGCGCGCGCGAAGCCACGCCGCCCAGCTCACGAGGGACTCCGAGACCTGGGCGGCAGGCTGCAAGCAGGGCCGCGATGACGTGCTCACGGTTGTCCCGTTGCTCATCGCGGCGCAGGAGAACAGGCCGGGCGGCACGTGCGGGCAGCACGGCGCCCAAGAGATCACCGAGAACGCATAGCCGATGTGCGCTCCCCGGCCGGAGACACGCATCCAGGGCCGCCCCGGCTGGGAGCGCGTCGCGACGGACCATGGCGGGCCGCTGGCTCACCGGTCCCGGGCGCTGGTGCCTATGCCGGCGAGAACCTCGCCGGTGCTGGGCACCGCGCCGTGGCGGCGCCGGATCACGTCGGCGATCAGGCCGGTCCAGCCGGTCTGGTGCGA
>JASHPR010000689.1 GCA_030038015.1 Streptosporangiaceae bacterium | reverse complement strand
GGGCGCACGCCCGCAGCCTGCCGGCCAGGGCCAGCCTGGCACGCGGGCAGAGCCGGAAGGGCCGGCCGTTCCCGCCGCCCTCGCTGCACGTGGCCTGGGCCGCCCGCAGCGTTCCAGCCGCCTCGAGTACAGCGCGCCGAGCGAGGACGGGAGCAGCACGGTGGAGCGGCGATCGGCCTCGGCCGACGGCGCCGACTACTCCAAGGTGGGCCGGAACGCCCCGTGCCCGTGCGGGTCAGGCCGCAAGTTCAAGCAGTGCCACGGCGACCCGCGCAACCGCTAGCCGCACGGCAACCCGGCAAGCGGCCGGCCGCCGGCTCCCCGTGACCAGCCGCGGCCCCGCGTGTTTGCTGCGCGGGGCAGCCTCTGCTGCGCCAGCCGCTGCGCCGCCGATGGCCCACGGCACCGCCGCCGACCCATCGGGCCACCCACCACGAACCGGGCACTCGCGCCCAGTATGACGAGTCTTTGCCGAACTTCGGCGTGTCTTGAACCATGATCGTGGTTGATAGGCGACGATATTTGCCATCAACCGACCAGGATCATGAAAAGTGCGTCCGTGCCCAGGCGCGAGGTCCAGCCCTGCGGCGCAGCGCTGATCCGGGCCGGCGCGACGCGAGGAACCGGCGCCTAAGCGGCCTCGATTGCCGTGCAGACCCACCTCGCCGCCTTGGGGTGGCGCCCCCCAGGGTCGGCGCGGTGCGGCTCGTCACGCTCCAGCCGTACTGCGAGAGCGCGGACCCGCGGGCCGCATCCCACGATCACGGTCATCTCCACGACACCGGGGGCAGGCCGTGTCGCCACGACGCGGCGGACCCGCGGGGCGGTGCCGGCCGCAAGCATCGGCCCGAGCTGCCGGATGAGCCGGCGTGCCCGGTCGGTGGTCCACGGAGTGATCTGCCGCTGGGGGCGTGAGCCAGCCAGGGTCTCGGTGAGGACCTGGGCGAACCTGCTCGGCCACCCGGCCGCCCCCGGCTGCCCACCGGGCAGCGGAGGGCCGGGGGCTGGCCGGGGCGACGGGGAGGACTGGGGCCCGGGGGCTGGCCGGGGGGACGGGGGGGACTGGGGGCCGAGGTCTGGCCGGGACGACGGGGAGGACTGGGGCCTGGGGGCTGGCCGGGGGGACCGGGTGGCGGGGGCTGGCCGGGGGGACCCGGGGCTGGGATCTGGCCGGGGGGACCGGGTGGCGGGGGCTGGCCGGGGGGACCGGGACCCGGGATCCGCTGCGGCGGAGCCGTCGTCATAGGGCGGCGCGGAGTCGGGTACCAGGAGCAGGCGCACCGCCCCGGCGTCGGGCAGCGGCCGCCGCCGCGCCGGCGCCCGCTCGAAACCGGGGACCAGCGGCAGCACCACGCCGCTCCCGGATCCGGGAACCCGGGCTCGCGGTTCCCCTGCCGACGTCGGGCGCGATGGGCTCATGGGACCCTCCGGGAGCGAGCAGGCCGGGCCAGCGGCCCGGGCATGTCAGTGTTGTACCCGGGGGCGGTGACATTCCGGCGGGGACCGGGGATGGGCCACGCTGGCCGGGTGGAATGCCGGGAGCCCGCGGCTGGTTCACTCTGCTGGGACGCGGAACCGCGCCGAACCGACAGCCGAGACCCGGCATTGCCTCCCAGGAGAAAGCACAGTGTCCCTGCCACCGCTGGTCGCTCCGGCCGAAGAGCTGACCGTCGACGAGGTCAAGCGTTACTCACGCCACCTGATCATCCCGGACGTCGGGATGACCGGTCAGAAGCGCCTGAAGAACGCCAGGGTCCTCTGCGTGGGTGCGGGCGGGCTCGGGTCTCCCGCGCTGCTCTACCTGGCGGCCGCCGGGGTCGGCACCCTCGGCATCATCGACTTCGACGTCGTCGACGAATCCAACCTGCAGCGGCAGATCATCCACGGCCAGTCGGACGTCGGCCGGCCGAAGGCCGAGTCCGCGCGCGACAGCATCCGGGAGATCAACCCCTACGTCAACGTGGTGCTGCACCAGGAGCGCCTGGACTCCGACAACGCGATGGAGATCTTCGCGCAGTACGACCTGATCGTGGACGGCACCGACAACTTCGCCACCAGGTACCTGGTGAACGATGCCTGCGTGCTGCTCGGCAAGCCGTACGTGTGGGGGTCGATCTACCGCTTCGACGGCCAGGCCAGCGTGTTCTGGGCCGAGTACGGGCCGTGCTACCGCTGCCTCTACCCGGAGCCGCCGCCGCCCGGCATGGTGCCGTCCTGCGCCGAGGGCGGCGTCCTCGGCGTGCTGTGCGCCTCCATCGGGTCGATCCAGGTCAACGAGGCGATCAAGGTCATCGCCGGCATCGGCGAGCCGCTGGTCGGGCGGCTGATCATCTATGACGCGCTGGAGATGAGCTACCGCACGGTCCGGGTCAGGAAGGATCCTGAGTGCGCCGTGTGCGGCAAGAACCCGACGATCACGGGGCTGATCGACTACGAGGAGTTCTGCGGCGCGGTGTCCGAGGACGCCCAGCGCGCGGCGTCGGGATCGACGATCACCGCGGCCGAGCTCAAGGCGATGCTCGACAACGAGGAGAAGATCTTCCTGGTGGACGTCAGGGAGCCGAACGAGTATGAGATCGTCTCCATCCCGGGATCGGTGCTCATCCCCAAGGAAAAGTTCCTGAACGGCTCGGCGCTGGAGCAGCTGCCGCAGGACCGGCGGATCGTGCTGCACTGCAAGAGCGGCGCCCGCAGCGCCGAGTGCCTCGCGGTCGTCAAGAACGCCGGCTTCTCGGACGCCGTTCACGTCGGCGGCGGGGTCCTCGCCTGGGTCAGCCAGGTGGACCCGTCGCTGCCGGTTTACTGAGCCCGCGCCCGGGGCTGGCGGCCCGCGGTGCGGTGATCGGCTGCCGCGTTGCCGCGGCGCACCAGCCGCGCCGCCGCGGAGGGGAAGAACCTCCCGCTGCGCGCGCAGTCCGGCATGGGCAGGCCGTAGCATTTCTGCTGTGTCCTTGCAGCCGGGAACTCCGGACCATGAGGGAGGCGGGGCGCCAGCCGGCCGTGGACGCGGCGGCTGGCGATTTGGTATCGCGCTGACGGCGCTGCTCGCCGGGACGGCCGGCCTCGCCGCGTCGGCTGCCGGCGTCTCGGCCCAGCTGCTTCCGCGCACGTTCACGGCGGCCCAGCAGCAGCAGATCATGAACTGGGAGAGCGCGCGGCGCTGGCGCGAGCTTCCGGCCGGGACGATCTTCCCGGCGACGATCACCTACCAGCTCCCCGCCAATGCCCTCGAGGCCAGCACGGAGCTGCCGCTGACCGCTTACCGGGTGGGCATCTCCCCGCAGACCACCTGCGCCAAGGGGAGCGACCCGGCGGCGGCCCGGGTGCTGTCGGCGCACCACTGCGCGGCCATGCTCCGCGCGACCTACGCCGACGGGACCGACAGCATGCTGGTGACCGTCGGCGTGGCGGTCATGCCCGGCGACGGCGCGGCCAGGTCCGCTGCTGGCGAGCTGTCCTCCGGCCAGCAGCCGGATTCTGCCGTCCGTGCGGCGGCTTTCCGCGGCACCCTGGCCGCGTCGTTCGGCGACCGGCAGCGGCAGCTTTCCTGGGCGACCAGCGCGGGCCCGTACGTGATCCTCTCCACGGCCGGCTACACGAACGGCATGCCGGAGGCCGCCGTGGCATCCGACGCGTACGCGGACCAGGAGATGACCAGCCTCGCCAACGGCGTCGCCGACGCGATAGGCACGCCGCTGGGCGTGCAGCCGCCGCTGCCCAGGTGCCCCGGGGCTCCCGGATGCTGAGCGCGACGGCGCCCCGGCGGGCGTGCCGCGCCACCGCGATCGCGCTGACCACGGCCCTGGGCCTGGTCACGGCCCTGGCCTTCGGCGCCGCCCCGGCGCGAGCCGACGCCGTCCGCGACGCCCAGATGTGGGTCCTTGACGCGCTCAACGTCCCGGCCGCCTGGTCGGTGACCCAGGGACAGGGCGTGACCGTGGCCGTGATCGACAGCGGGGTGAACCCGGATGTGTCCGATCTCGCCGGGTCGGTGACCACGGGGCCCGACTACACGGGCGTCAGCACCCCGCCGTCCAACCCCAACTGGGGCGTGCACGGAACCTGGATGGCGTCGCTGATCGCCGGTCACGGCCATGACGGCGGCGGCAGCGGGATCATCGGGGTGGCGCCGAAGTCGCACGTGCTCTCGATCCGCGTGATCACCGACAACACCGACCCCAACTACTCGCTCTACCAGCACGAGCCGCAGGCCCGCATTCAGCGTGAGCTGGCCAGGGCGATCCTGTACGCGGTATCGCACGGCGCCCAGGTCATCAGCATGTCCCTCGGCTACGCGCTGCCCAGCCTGCCGGTGCGCTCGGCCCTGCAGGATGCCCTGAACCACAACGTGGTGATCGTCGCGTCGTCGGGCAACTCCGGGGAAATCCAGGCGGCCCGCAGCAAGGGCTACGCGCCGTACTCGTTCCCCGCGGACTACCCTGGCGTGCTCGGGGTTGCGGCCATCGGCCAGGACGGCCAGCCAGCGCGCTTCTCCAGCGACAACATTTCCGTGCAGGTCGCCGCGCCGGGTGTCAACGTCCCCGCGCAGGGCAGGGACGGGCAGTACTGGCTGGTGAGCGGCACCAGCCCGGCGTGCGCGCTGACCGCGGGGGTAGCCGCGCTGATCAGGTCGGCTTACCCGGGGCTCACGCCGGAGATGGTGCGGCAGGCGATCACCAGCACGGCGAGCAACCGTCCCCGGGGCGGCTACGACGACGAGGTGGGATTCGGCACGGTCGACGCCGCCGCCGCCCTGAGCGCCGCCGCGCGGCTGTCCGCGCGCGGCCTGGCCGGCCCCGGCTCGCCGCGAACCGGCCTGCGGCGGACGGTCCTGCTGACGCCGGGCGTGAGCGCGGACAGCCACTTCGGCGGCGGTCCCGCGGCCGTCCCCCCGCCCCCGGTGACCCCGCGCGGGCTCCAGCGGCTCCTGGTCTTCTGCGTGCTGGCCGCGGTCTGCCTGGCGGTGATCGTCATCGCCGCCAGCCGCCTGGTCCTCATGCGCCGTCCGGTGCATGTGGCGGGGTACCGCGGACCCGCACCGGGCGGGGGCGTGGCCGGCTCGCCCTACGGTGGCCAGCAGCCGGGCGCCGGGCACGGGCCAGGCCAGCACGCGGCGCCGCAGCGGCTCCCGTGGCCGGCCACGCCGCCGGGCCGTCATACCGTTCCTGAGGATGGCCAGGATGCCTCCGGCGCCGGTGAATGAGCCCTGACCGGCGCCGGCCCGCGCGCGGCGGGAGGGCCGGCACCAGCCCTGCGGGCTCGCCGGCCGTGGACGACTTCGCTGGCCGGGTGCTGGACGTGGCCGATGCGATTCCGCCGGGGCGGGTGATGTCCTACGGCGACATCGCTGAGTACCTCGGCGAGGGCGGGCCGCGCCAGGTGGGCCGGGTGATGGCTCTCTGGGGCGGGGGCGTCGCCTGGTGGCGGGTCATCCACGCCGACGGCTCGCTGCTGGCCGGTCACGAGGTGGCGGCGCTGGCCAGGTACCGCGAGGAGGGCACGCCGATGCGCCGGGGCGCGGACGGCACGCCCACCCGGGTGGACATGCGCCGCGCGCGCTGGACGGACGCCCGCTGACCCGGCGCCTGCACCCAGCGGTCACGACAATGGGGAGCGTGCCAGTCATATTGACTCAAGAGAACTCCCCATTATCAGGCCGCCCCCCAGAAGTGCCCGAAAATGTCGGTGGGCTCTGCTGGAATGCCTTACTGAGATGGACTCCAGCGCGCCCGCCTATCGCCTCGTCCGCCGGCCGGCGATTACTCCGGCGGCGGTGCCGCCATTCCTCGACGACGCCCAGCAACGAGTGGTCAGCCACGCGGGCGGCCCGCTGCTGGTGCTGGCCGGCCCTGGCACCGGCAAGACCACGGCCATCGCCGAGGCGGTGGTGCACCGGGTCTGTCACCGGGGCATCGACCCCGCGCGGGTGCTCGTGCTCACGTTCAGCCGCAAGGCGGCCGAGGAACTGCGCGAGCGGATCACCATGCGCCTCGGCCGGACGACCAGGCAGCCGCTGGCGCTGACCTTCCACAGCTACGCCTACGCCCTGGTGCGCAGGGAGTTCGTGCTGGCCGGGGACGAACCGCCGACGCTGCTTTCCGGCCCGGAGCAGCTGCTCGAGGTCCGGCGGCTGCTGCGCGGGGAGGCCGAGGACGGCGGCGGGAACTGGCCGGAGCGGCTCCGCCCGGCGCTCGCTACCCGTGGCTTCGCCGCCGAGCTGCGGGACTTCCTGCTGCGTGCGGCCGAGCGCGGGCTGGACGGGCGCGGGCTGGCCCGGCTCGGCCGCCAGCGGCGGCGCGACGACTGGGTCGCGGCCGGCGCGTTCCTCGAGCGGTACGCGGGCCGCTTCGACCTTGCCCCGGTGCCCGCCTACGACTACGCGGAGATCGTCAGGATCGCGGCCGGGCTGCTCGGCCGCGCCGCGACCCGCAGCCGGGAGCGCCAGGCGTATGACGCCGTGCTGGTCGACGAGTACCAGGACACCGACCCGGCGCAGGAGGACCTGCTGCACGCGCTGGCCGGCGACGGCCGCGAGCTGATCGTGGTCGGCGACCCGGACCAGTCGATCTACGGCTTCCGCGGCGCCGACACCCGCGCCATCAGCCAGTTCACCGGCAGGTTCCGCGCCCCGGACGGGAGCCCCGCCCGGGTCGTCGCGCTGCGCACCTGCCGCCGCAGCGGCGCGTTCCTGCTGGCTGCTTCCCGCAGGGTCGCTGCCCGCCTCCCGGCCGCCCAGGCCGGCCAGAACCCCGATCTTGAACGTTCGCACCGGGCGCTGGTCCCGCTGCCCAGCGCTGATCCGGGCGGCGTGCGGGTCATCATCGCGGCGACGGCGACCCAGGAGGCGTCGGTCATCGCCGACGTGCTGCGCCGCGCGCACCTGGTGGACAGGCTGGCCTGGTCGTCCATGGCGGTCCTGGTCCGCTCCGCGACCCGGCAGGTGCCGGTGCTGCGGCGGGCCCTCGCGGCGGCCGGGGTCCCGGTGACGATCGCCGGCGACGAGCTGCCGCTGGCCGCGGAGCCGGGGACCCGCCCGCTGCTGACCCTGCTCGACTGCGCGCTGCGCCCCGGGGCGCTGGACGAGGAGACGGCGGCGGGCCTGCTCACCGGGCCGCTCGGCGGCACCGACGCGCTCGGCCTGCGGCGCCTGCGCAGAGCCCTCCAGCTACTCGCCGACGCCGCCCTCCCTGCCCTCCGGACCCCGGCGGGCCCGAAGGCCCCCAAGACAGCGAAGACCCCGAAGACCCCCAAGACAGCGAAGACCCCGAAGACCGCCGAGGGCCCGGGAGCCGGCGACCGGGGCGGCGATCTGCTTGCGAGTGCCCTGCTTGACCCGCGAGACCTGATCGCGCTCCCGGCCGGCGTGGCCGGACCGGCCAGGCGGGTCGCCCGGCTGCTGACCGTGGCCAAGGCCGCCATCGCGGCCGGCGGCA
>JASHPR010000688.1 GCA_030038015.1 Streptosporangiaceae bacterium | reverse complement strand
CCCCCGCGCCTGCCCGGGCAGGCGATCCCTGGCCGGGACCCGGCTCTCCGCGACCGTGCCCCACTGCTGGCACCCGCCGCAGCGGCCCGCCCACTTCATGGTCTGCCAGCCGCACTCCGAGCACTGGTAGAACGCCGCCGCAGCCGCAGGCTTCCCCATGCCCGCACCGTACCGGGCGGCACCGACAGCCGGTCCTTGCCGCCGCTCTGGTGGCCGGCCAGCATAAGCTGGCAGCGCAGGTTGCCAGGCGTGCGGACCAGCCAGCACAGGGCCAGCCAGCAGCGGAGGAGATGCCTTGGGCCAGGTCACCCCGGTTACGGGTGTGCAGGTGGCGCTGTCCACGTCCTCGGTCTACCCCGAGCGGACGCCGGACGCCTTCGAGGCGGCTGCGCGCCTCGGCTTCGACGGGATCGAGGTCATGGTCACCATGGACCCGATCAGCCAGGACCTGGACGTCCTGCGCAGGCTCTCGGACTATCACGGCGTTCCCGTCGTGGCCGTGCACGCTCCCTGCCTGATGGTCACCCAGTGGGTGTGGGGGCGCGAGCCCTGGGGCAAGCTGAACCGCGCCAGGGAGGTGGCGGAGAAGCTCGGCGCCAAGGTCGTCGTGCTGCACCCGCCGTTCCGCTGGCAGCGTGACTACGCCAGGGACTTCGAGGCCGGCCTGGCCCAGCTCGACGGGGAGACCGACGTCAAGTTCGCCGTCGAGAACCTCTACCCGCTGCGCACCGCCACGCTGCGGGGGCGGGGCGCCGAGGTCGCCGTGTACGCGCCGCACTGGAACCCGGTGGAGATCAACTGCCCGCACGCCACGCTCGACCTCTCGCACACCGCCGTGTCCGGGTCCGACGCGATGCTCATGGCGGCCGAGCTGGGCAGCAGGCTGGCACACGTGCACATGGCCGACGGCACCGCCCCCGGGCTCCCCGACGAGCACCTGATCCCCGGCCACGGCACCCAGCCCTGCGCAGAGTTCCTGGCCAGCCTGGGGCCCCGCGGGTACTCCGGCATCGTCGTCCTCGAGGTGAACACGCGCCGCGCGCTGACCAGCGAGGAACGACGGGCCGACCTTGCCGAGGCGCTCGAGTTCACGCGTCACCACCTGGCGTCAGGGGTGGCCCTGCGGCCCGGTGCCGAGCGCCCGGGCGCTACGCATCCAGGATCAGCGTGACCGGCCCGTCATTGACGAGCATGACCTGCATGTCCGCGCCGAACACGCCGGTGCGCACCGTGGCGCCCAGCTCGCGGAGCGCCTCGGCGAACGCGGTGACGAGCGGCTCGGCGACCGGCCCCGGCGCCGCGGCCTGCCAGGTGGGCCGCCGGCCCTTCCTGGTGTCCGCGTACAGGGTGAACTGGCTGATCACCAGCAGCGGCGCCCCGGTGTCTGCGCACGACTTCTCGTCGCGCAGGATCCGGAGGTGGTAGATCTTCCTGGCCAGGGCGGCCGCCACCGCGGCCGTGTCCGAGTGGGTCACCCCGACGAGCACCACCAGGCCCGGGCCCGGCAGGCCCCCGACCGCCGCCCCGTCCACCTCGACCCTTGCCATGCTGGCACGCTGCACCACTGCTCGCACGAGAAGGAATTCTGCCGCCCATGACGCCGCAGCCCGCCAAGGACCCCGAGATCACCGCCCCGAACCCGGTGCTGGCCGAGGTCGCGAGGTCCGGCTTCACCGAGTCCCGGCACCGGGGCGCCGTCGTGGTCTCCGGCCGGGACGGGGCGCCCGCCGTGCGGGCCGGCGCCGTGGGGGTGCCGATGTTCCCCCGGTCGTCGAACAAGCCCATGCAGGCGGCCGCGATGCTCCGCTGCGGCCTCGGCCTCGGCGGGGAACTGCTGGCGCTGGCCGCGGCCAGCCATGCGGGCGAGGACTTCCACGTGTCCGGGGTGCGCAAGATCCTCGCCGAGGCCGGGCTGACCGAGGACGCGCTGCAGTGCCCGCCCGACCTGCCGCTCGATGAGGACGCCCGGATCGCGGTGCTGGCGTCCGGCCGGACCCGGGACCGGCTGTACATGAACTGCTCGGGGAAGCACGCGGCCATGCTGGCCACCTGCGTGGCCGCGGGCTGGCCCACCGCCAGCTACACCGACCCCGGGCATCCGCTGCAGGCCGAGATCAGGCGGACGGTCGAGCGCCTGACCGGGGAGCGGGTGGCCGCGGTCGGCGTGGACGGCTGCGGGGCGCCGCTGTTCGCGGTCTCGCTGGCCGGCCTTGCCCGGGCCTTTGGCGCCCTGGCCAGTGCCGATCCAGGTTCGCCCGAGCGCCGCGTCGCCGACGCCATGCGCGCGCATCCGGCCTGGACGTCGGGAAGCACGCGCCCCGACCGCCTGCTGGTGGACGCGGTCCCCGGCCTGCTGCTCAAGTCGGGCGCCGAGGGAGTCCAGGCGCTGGCGCTCGCCGACGGCCGCGCCGCGGCGTTCAAGATCGACGATGGTGACGGCGCGCGGCGGGTGCGTATCGCGGTGACGGTCGCGCTGCTGCGCGCCCTCGGCGCCGACGACCTGCCCGGAACCGACCGGGCCGTCCTCGAGGGCCTGGCCAGGCCGGCCGTCTACGGGGGCGGCCGCGTGGTCGGGGAGGTCCGGGTCACGCTGCCGCTGTGACCGTCATCAGCCTGAACGGGACGCCGTGTTGCCGGCCTGCCAGCCGGTATGCCCTGGCGGCGGTGAAGTTTTGCAATTGCAAGCACCTGGAGCGAGACTGGGACTATGAGTCCAGTGAGTGTTCCGGCGATCGGGTCCTTCATCCGCGAACAGCGGGAACAGGCCAAGATCTCGCTTCGCCAGCTCGCCCAGGCGGCGGGCGTCTCTAATCCGTACCTGAGCCAGATCGAGCGAGGGCTGCGCCGCCCGAGCGCCGACATCCTGCAGCAGATCGCGAAGGGCCTGCGGATCTCGGCGGAAGCGCTCTACGTCCAGGCGGGCTTCCTCGAGGACCGCCCCCCCGGCCAGGGGGTGCGCGACGCGGTGCTCGGCGATCCCGAGCTGACCGAGCGCCAGAAGCAGATGCTGCTCGAGGTCTATGACTCGTTCCGGAGGGAGACGGCGGGCCGGGGGCGGACGGTGCTGGCCGGCGAGACGGCACCCTCCGGCGAGGCTGGCGAGGCCGGCGAGACGGCACCCTCCGGCGAGGCTGGCGAGACGGGCGAGCTGGCACCCTCCGGCGAGGCTGGCGAGACGGGCGAGCTGGCACCCTCCGGCGAGGCCGCCAAGGCTGGGC
>JASHPR010000687.1 GCA_030038015.1 Streptosporangiaceae bacterium | reverse complement strand
CGCCGGGCTCAGGCCGGCAGCGGCCGCGCCGCGGCGCGGCTGAGGACCGGCGGCGGCCCCATCTTCCACCGGCCGGTCACGGCCAGCCAGACGAGTGCCACCGTGGCGGCGAGCAGGACCGCCGGAGCCCACCAGAAGAGGCTGTCCGCGGTGATCACCGCGAGGACGTGCTGCGGCGGGAACCCGGCGTTCCCCGGCATCAGCGCGAACGTGGCCGCGGTCAGCCTGGCCAGCACCAGCCAGTCGATCCGGGAGGCCGGGTACAGGGCGAGCAGGCAGAACGCCATCGCGTCGTACCACGGCAGCTGGTAGGGCCAGACGAACAGCCAGGCCAGGGTGACCGCCAGGGCGGGCCTGACCGCGGGCAGGCCGGGAGTCCCCTCCGGCAGCCGCCACAGCAGCAGCAGCGCGACGGCGGCCAGCAGCAGCCCGGCCACCAGCAGCTGGTGCGGGAGCACGTTGCCGTGGGAGCCGACGAACATCTGGTAGTAGTTGTCCACCGAGGCGGCGTCGTCGCGTTGGAGCAGGGCCCTGGCCGCCGCCGCGCCGAACCAGGCGTACGTGGGCAGCAGCACCAGCGCGGCGCCGGCCCCGGCGCCGAGCAAGGCCGGCAGGGAGCGCCTGGCCGCCCAGGCCAGCCCGACGCCCAGCAGCAGGTAGCTGATCTTTATGTCGCCCGCGGCCCCGACCAGCAGGCCGGCCGCCAGCCCGCGGAGCGCCCCGGGTCTCTCGCCGGGCCGCGGGCCGCGCATGACCGCCAGCCCGGCGAGGCCCGCGGCCGCGGCCAGCATGTCCACGTGCCCGGCAGCGACCAGTACCCAGAGCAGCAGCGGGTTCGCCGACCACATCAGGTGCGCCCGCGCCCGCTGCCCGGGATCGGCGCGCGTCATCCTGTCCAGGGCAAGGGCAACGGCGCCGAACGCGATCGCGGTCCACAGCTTCAGCCAGAAGTCGATCCGCGCCGCGGATGTGCCGCCGAGCTCGGCCGCCGCCCACTGCTCCGTGGTGGCCAGCGGCCCGTACACCGCCACCTGCCTGCGCCATTCGCTGCCGGTCGCCAGGCCGACGGGGTCGTGCATGCGGGCCAGCTCGCCCGGTGTCATCAGGTAGGGGCTGTGGCCGAGCACGACGATCCGGCCGTACGCGGCGTAGTCCAGGGCGTCGGTGGACCCGGTGGCCGGCAGCACGGTGAAAGCCGCCGCGGCGGCGATCCCGACCGCCAGCAGCAGCCGGGCCGGAGGCCGGATCCCGCGGGATATCGCGGCGAGCCCGGCGGCCACGGCCGCCCCGCCCACGATGGCCGCCGCCCACATGCCCACGGTCACCACGGGAAGCAGGTTCACGCGCGCCGACAGCGCCCAGGGTGGCCCGCCGGCGGGCAGCACGATGTAGGGATGCTCCCAGGTGTTGCGGACAACCGAGGCGGCGATCATGAACAGCAGGGAGCCGGCGATCCCGGCCACCGCCGACCAGGCCAGGAACCTGGCGAAGCGGTCAGGGGCAGCGGACGGTGCCCCGGGCCGGGCCGAGGCTGTGGCCAGCTTGCCGCCGAGATCCGGGCTGCTGCCGGTCGTCCCGCTCATCCTGACCTTTTGCTCGCCTCCACGTCATCCCCGCCGACCAGCGGGCGCGATATGGCTCCCGGGCCCGGGGGCCACCGCGCTGGCACGCCTCCGCATGCTTCTGGCCGCGCAGGCACCTGCCGAACGATAACCGATCGTTGCCGTGACCTGGACGGTGGTTCGGCATGCCTTTGCAAGTTCTTGATCACATTGAGAGCCATGCCAGCCCCGTGGGCCGGGCGGGCCGAAGGCGGCCGTGCAGCAGCAGGGCGCCCTGATGCCGCCAGAGCAGCAGCAGGGCGCCAACGATGCTGCTGCCCGCCGGAGCGCTTGACCACCGTCCCCGGACTGCCCGCCGGAGGGCTTGACCACCGTCCCCGGGCCGCCCGCCGGATCGCTTGACCACCGCCCCCGGGCCGCCCGCCGGATCGCTTGACCGCCCTCTCCGGACTGGTTATCGTTTTCATTTGTAATAGCCGTGGATCTCGGCTTGCCCATGCATTGCCCCTGAGCCTGAGGAGGCTTGTCCATGCTGCCTCGCCGCGGGATCGTGCTCGTCGCGCTGGCTTTCACCGCAGGGCTGCTCGCCACGGCCTGCTCACCGGGCTCGGCAGCCACCAGCGCGGGCGGCCGGGTGGTCGCGGTCGGTGCCGAGAACGAGTACGCCAACGTGATCAGCCAGATCGGTGGCAGGTACGTGCGGGTGACCGCGATCGAGAGCAACCCCAACACCGACCCGCACACGTTCGAGGCCAGCCCCAGCGTCGCCACCGCGGTCTCCGCCGCCCAGCTGGTGGTCCAGAACGGCATCGGCTACGACACCTACATGAACAAGATCGAGGCCGCGGCGCCGAGCTCGACCCGCAAGGTCATCGTGGTGCAGAACCTGCTCGGCCTGCCGGACAGCACGCCGAACCCGCACCTGTGGTACTCGCCCCGCACGATGCCGGCCGTGGCCAAGGCGGTTGCCGGCGACCTTTCCCAGCTGCAGCCGTCGCACGCCGGGTACTTCGCGGCCAACCTGCGCAAGTTCGACGCGTCGCTGCAGCCCTGGTACCAGGCGATCGCGAAGTTCAAGGCTGCTTTCCCGGGCACCACGGTGGCGGTCACCGAGCCGGTCGGCGACTACATGCTGCAGGCCGTGGGGGCGAACATCCTCACGCCATTCACCCTGCAGGCCGACATCATGAACGGGGTCGACCCGTCGCCGCAGGACGTGTCGCTCGAGGACGGCCTTTTCGCCAGCCACAAGGTGAAGGTCTTCGTGTACAACCAGCAGGTGACCGACGCGCTCACCGCCTCGTTCCTCAGCCAGGCCCAGAAGGACGGCATCCCCGTGGTTGGCGTGTACGAGACCATGCCGGTGCCCGGATACGACTACCAGTCATGGATGCTGGCCGAGGTGCAGGCGCTGACCAAGGCCGTGACCAGCAAGATCTCGACTCAGAAGCTGTGACGATGATGACATTCCAGCGGCCGGCCCGCAGCAAGACCGCCGGGGGTGACGCCCCGGCGCTGGGTGACACGCTCACCGTCGACGGCGTCAGCGTCCGGCTCGGCGGGCGCGAGGTGCTGCACGACGTGCGGTTCGCCATCAAGCCTGGCGAGTTCGTCGGGCTGATCGGTTCCAACGGGGCGGGCAAGACCACGCTGCTGCGGGTGATCCTCGGCCTGCTGCCGCCTTCTGCGGGGAAGGTCCGGGTCAGCGCGGCGGGGATCGGGTACGTGCCGCAGAAGATCCAGCTCGATCCCGACATGCCGCTGCGGGCCAGGGATCTGGTCGGGCTCGGCCTCGACGGGCAGCGTTTCGGCATCCCGCTGCCCTCGCGGGCCCGCAGGAAGCGGGTGGACGAGATGCTGCGGGCCGTCGGCGCCGAGCACATCGGCAGCGCCAGGGTCGGCAACCTGTCCGGCGGTGAGCAGCAGCGGATCCTGATCGCGCACGCCCTGATCAGCCGCCCCGGGCTGCTGCTGCTGGACGAGCCGCTGGCCAACCTCGACATCGCGAGTGAGCAGGAGGTGGTCGCGCTGCTCGGCCGGATCGCCAAGGAGCAGCAGATCGCCGTGCTGATCTCGGCGCACGAGATGAACCCACTGCTGCCGTTCATGGACCGGGTGGTCTACCTGGCGGCGGGGCGGGCGGCGAGCGGGCCGGCCGACGAGGTCGTGCGGAGCGAGGTGCTCAGCGAGCTGTACGGGCGCCATGTCGACGTGATCCACGTGCACGGCCGGGTGCTGGTCGTGGCCGGGCGCGGGGACGGGCTCGAGATCCCCCTTGAGCACACCGGCGCCCACGCCGACGGCGCGTGACGGGCATGGGCCACCTGCTGCGGGCCATCATCGAGCCCGGCTTCTTCGGCAGCGCCCCGGTCCATGTGGCGCTGCTCGCCGGCGGCGTGGTCGCCGTGGTGTCCGGGATCGTGGGCACGTTCACGGTGATGCGGGGACAGTCGTACGCCGGGCACGCACTCGCCGACATCAGCGTCACCGGCGGCTCCGGCTCCTTCCTCATCGGGATCAGCCCGCTGTGGGGGTTCGCGGGAACCAGCGTGCTGGCGGCGGGGGTCATGGACATGATCGGGATCCGCCGTCCGCGCGGGCGGGACCTGGCAACCGGAATCGTGCGCGGGGCCGGGCTCGGCCTGGCTGCCCTGTTCCTCTACTGGGACGCGACGTATACCTCGACGACCGGAGCGGCGATCACGGTCCTGTTCGGGTCGATGTTCACCATCGACAGCGCGATGATCCCGGCGATCGTGGCGTTCAGCGTGGCGGCCGTCGGCATCGTGGCCGTGCTGTACCGCCCGCTGCTGCTGAGCTCGGCCAGCACCGACCTGGCTGTGGTGCGCGGCGTCCACGTGCGCATCACCGGCGCGCTGTGCCTGATCGCCATGGGGCTCGCGGTCTCGCTGTCGGCGATGACCATCGGCGCCATCCTCAGCACGGCGCTGCTGGTCGGCCCGGCGGCGGCCGCGCTGCGGCTGACGAGCAGGCCCGGCCTGGTGATGATGTGGTCCGCGGTGATCGGCGTCGGCGCAACCTGGCTGGGCGTGCTGCTCGCCTACGACAGCTACTACTGGCCGCCGGCCAGGCGGGGCTGGCCGGTCAGCTTCTTCGTGGTGGCGCTGGTGCTGGTCTTCTACCTGCTCGCGCAGTGGCTCGGCGGCCGGACGGCCGCCCGCGGCCGGAACGGGGAGAGCGCATGTTCTCCGGTTTCATGATCAACACCTGGATCGTGGCGACGATCGTGGCAGCCGCCGCCGGGGTCGTCGGGTTCTTCGTGGTGCTGCGGGGCTCGGCGTTCGTCGCCGACGCGCTGCCGACCGGCGCGTTCGCTGGCGCTGCCGGGGCCAGCCTGATCGGGATCAACACCCTGCTCGGCCTTGGCGTGTTCTCGCTGCTGGGCGCGCTTGGCATCGGCTTGCTGGGCCGCCGCGCGCGGCATGACGTGGCGGTCGCGCTGGCCCTGGTGGTGATGCTCGGGTTTGGCGTGCTGTTCCTCAGCTTCACTGTCGAGTACGCGCCGGAGATCTTCTCGCTGCTGTTCGGCGAGGTGCTCGGGGTCAGCGTGAATGAGATAGCGCCGGTCGCCGCGCTCGCCGCGGTGTGCATCGCCGCCATCGGCGTGATGTACCGGCCGCTGATGCTCTCCTCGGTCATGCCCGAACTTGGCGAGGCGCGCGGGGTGCGCGCGTACCGGATTGAGATGTGCTTCCTGGTGGTTATCGCCCTTGCCACCAGCATGGCGCTGCCCGTGGTGGGCGCCTTGCTGATCTTCAGCCTGATGATCGGCCCGCCCGCCGCCGCCAGGTCGGTCACCGACAACCCGCTGCTCGCCATGGGCCTGTCGGTGGTCATCGCGCTCGCGACGGTATGGGTGGCGATCGCGGTGTCCTATCACACCAACTGGCCGGTGGGATTCTTCGTGGGCACGATAGCCGCTCTCTGCTACGCGGCCGGGCGCGGCTGGACGGCGGTGCGCCGGACCCGGGCGGTCCGGTCAGCCCGGGCCGGCGGGCCGGGGCCCGGTGGGCTCGGGCCCGGGAGCCCCGGGGCCACCGGCCCCGGCGGCCCCGGGGAGGTCGGCGCTCATGCTCAGCCGGGCCAGGTTCTCAACACCTAGCGCCGGGGTCCTGCGCAGCTGCCAGAGCAGGATGCTGCCGCCGATCACCCCGATGGCCAGTGCGGTGGTGTGGCCCACGGCGGACACTGCGAGCTGGCTCAGCCCGCCGAAGATGTCGCCGACCACGACCAGCAGCAGCAGGTCGAGCGCTGCCGCTGCCCGTGCCAGCCACGAGCCGTACAGCAGGGCCACCGCGACCGCGGACACGACCACGTACGAGGGGCCGACGTCGATGAGGAACCTGTCCGCCCCGGGCAGCAGCCCGTGGGACACCCGGTAGCCGACGATCCCCTCGCTGACGAGCGTGCCGATCACCTGCCCGGCCGCGCACACCAGCGCGGTTCGCCAGTTGCCCAGCACCTTGTTGGCTCCGAACAGGGGCAGCGCGATCAGGAACGGCCAGGCGACCCAGTAGCCCTGGGTGACGAATGCGGAGACCACCAGCGAGCCGGCGGGGTCGTAGCGGAGATTGTGCACGCTCGTGCTGGCCCACACGGTGAACGCGTTCAGCTCGCCCGGCGACAACAGCGAGCAGACCACCTCGGTGACCACGAACCCGATCAAATACGCCCACGCGACCCCGTAGAACTTGAAGATCGTCCTCACGTCCGGCCGGCGCATGAACCCAGGGTAAGCGCCCAGCCTGGGAACACGGCGGCGGTCGGCCGGCGGCTGCTTACATCGGCCTGCGCACGTTTTACTCCGCTTGAGTCATGATCACGTATGTTATGTCCTGGTTTGTGGACACCGAAAGGAGTAAGAGTGGGGATGATCACATGGTTTGGCCCGCCAGCTTGGTTGACATAGATCGAATTCCTGTTCGATATTGGGCTGGTGGGGCAAGTGGCGCACACGGGGATGGCGCACATGGGAGTGTCTTTGCTGCGCCGCGGCTTCCCCGCGGCCCCGGGAGAGGCGGCCCGCGGGGTGGCGGTTCCCGGGGTGGCGGCCCGCGGGGATGCGGTGCCGGGGGAGGGCGTGCTGCCGGTGCTCCCCGCGCTGCGGGAGCTGCTCCCCGGCGGCGGGCTGCGGCGCGGGTCCGTGGTCGCGGCCGGGCCGTGGAGCCTGCTCTGCCTGGCGCTGGCCGCGGGCGCGTCGGCGGCCGGGGCCTGGTGCGCGGTGGTCGGGCTGCCGCAGGCCGGGATGGTGGCGGCGGCCAGTGCGGGCCTGGACCCGGAGCGGATGCTGCTGGTCGCTGACCCGGGTCCGGGCTGGCCGCAGGTGGTGGCCTCGCTGCTCGACGGGTGCGAGCTGGTGCTCCTCCGGCCGCCGGATCGCCCGCCCGCCCAGACCCGGCGGCGGCTTGAGGCGACCGTGCGCCGGTTCGGGGGCGTTCTCGTGGTCACAGGTGACTGGGAGGGGGCGCAGGCCAGGCTGCTCATCGCCCGCCAGGAATGGGAGGGGATCGGGCCGGGGCACGGGCGGCTGCGCGCCCGCCGGGCTGAGGTGGTGGCGGCGGGCAGGGGAGTGGCGGCGCAGCCCCGCGCCCGGTGGCTGTGGCTGCCCGGGCCCGACGGGTCGGTGACCGCCGCGGAGGAGGTCAGCGGTTCCCCTGCCTGGCCGGGGATGCCGGATATGCCGGAGATTCGGAGTACCGGGTGACGGCGGCCGGCGATGCGTCCCACCGGGTGACCGCGGCCGGCGACGGGTCCCACCCGGTGACCGCGGCCGGCGACACGCCCCAGCGGGTGCTCGTGGTGTGGTGCCCGGACTGGCTGGGCCAGGACACGGAGGCGGGTGCCCGGGCATTCGAGCCGGTGGTGGCCGCGGTGGAGGGGTTCTGCCCGCGGGTTGAGGTGCTGCGGCCGGGCGCCTGCGCCTTCGCCGTTCGTGGGCCGGCCAGGTACTTCGGCGGGGAGGCGGCCCTCGCGGCGAAGATCATCGATGCAGTGGCCCGCTGCGGGTTCGCCTGCCAGATCGGCGTCGCCGATGGCATGGTCGCCGCGCAGCTCGCCGCGCGGGCGCCGCGCCCCACGGGGCTTCGCCGGCTGGCGGCCGGCCGGCCCGGGGCGCCGGAGGG
>JASHPR010000686.1 GCA_030038015.1 Streptosporangiaceae bacterium | reverse complement strand
CGCGCCGTGCCGGTGGATAGCCTTTGTCCGAACGTGACCAGGTGAAAGGACCTCGATGGAACCGAGCGGTGGGCGCACGCTCCGGGTGGCGCTGCTGGGCTGCGGCACGGTCGGCTCGCAGGTGTTCCGCCTGCTCGGCGAGCAGGCGGCCGACCTGGCGGCGCGGGTCGGCGCGCGGCTGCAGGTCGCGGGCGTGGCGGTGCGGGATCCCGCCGGGCGGGCGCGGGTCGCCGGGGTCCCCGGCGAGCTGGCGACCACGGATGCCATGGGCCTGGTGACCCGTCCCGACGTGGACATCGTGGTCGAGATGATCGGCGGCATCGAGCCCGCCCGCTCGCTGCTGCTCGCCGCGATGCGCACCGGGAAGTCGGTGGTGACGGCGAACAAGGCGCTGCTGGGGGCGGATGGCGCGGCCATGCACGCGGCAGCGCGTGAGCACGGCGCCGACCTGTTCTACGAGGCGGCGGTGGCCGGCGCCATCCCGCTGCTGCGGCCGCTCCGCGAGTCGCTGGCCGGCGACGCGGTGCGCCGCGTGCTCGGGATCGTGAACGGCACCACGAACTACATACTCGACCGCATGGACTCCTCGGGCGCGGAGTTCGGCGACGCCCTGAAGGAGGCGCAGGCGCTGGGCTACGCGGAGGCCGACCCCACGGCCGACGTGGCCGGCCTCGACGCGGCGGCCAAGGCGGCGATCCTGGCCAGCCTGGCCTTCCACACCCGGGTGTCGGCCGGAGACGTGTACCGGCAGGGGATCACCGCGGTGACCGCCGCCGACATCGCCAGCGCCCGCGTGCTCGGGTGCGTGGTCAAGCTGCTGGCGATCTGCGAGCGGAACGATGGCGGGATCTCGGTCAGGGTGCACCCGGCGATGATCTCCAGGGACCACCCGCTTGCCTCGGTGCGCGGCGCGTACAACGCGGTGTTCGTCGAGGCGGAATCGGCCGGGCGGCTGATGTTCTACGGCGCCGGCGCAGGCGGCGGGCCCACGGCGAGCGCCGTGCTCGGCGATCTCGTGGTGGTCGCGCGCAACCGGGTCGCCGGGATCCGCGGCCCGGACGCCCCCAGCTATGCCGAGCTTCCCGTGCTCCCCATGTCCGACGCGATGACCAGGTATCACGTCGCGCTGGACGTGGCCGACCGGCCAGGCGTGCTCGCGCCCGTCGCCGAGGCGTTCGCCCGGCACGGCGTGTCCATCCAGGCGGTGCGCCAGGAAGGCCGCGGCGATGAGGCCTATCTCGTGATCGTCACGCACACGGCCCGCGAGTCCGCGCTCGCCGCCACCGTGGCCGACCTGTCCGCCATGGAGTCGGTGCGGGCGGTCGACAGCGTGCTGCGGGTCGAGGGCGAGGCGGGGGAGTGAGCCGGGCGGCCGTGGCGGGAGGACGGGGAGGCGGGCGGGCCCCCGGAGGCGGACGCGACACACAGTGGCGGGGCGTCATCGCCGAATATCGCGACCTGCTGCCGGTGACCGAGGCCACGCCCGTGATCACGCTCGGCGAGGGCGGGACTCCGCTCGTCCCGGCGCCGGCGCTGTCCCGGATGACCGGGTGCGATGTCTACCTCAAGGTCGAGGCGGGCAACCCGACCGGGTCGTTCAAGGACCGGGGCATGACCGTGGCGGTCAGCGCGGCAGTCGGCCGCGGCTCAAGCGCGGTCATCTGCGCATCGACGGGCAACACCAGCGCGAGCGCCGCGGCCTACGCCGCCAGGGCCGGCCTCACCTGCGCCGTGCTCGTGCCGCGGGGCAACATCGCGATCGGCAAGCTGGCCCAGGCGCTCGTGCACGGCGCGCGGCTGCTGCAGGTGGACGGGAATTTCGATGACTGCCTTGAGCTCGTGCGCAAGCTCGCGGCTGACTACCCGGTGGCCCTGGTCAACTCGGTGAACCCGGACCGGCTCGAAGGCCAGAAGACCGCGGCGTTCGAGATCGTCGAGGCGCTCGGCGACGCCCCCGACGTGCACTGCCTGCCGGTCGGCAACGCCGGGAACATCTCCGCCTACTGGAAGGGCTACTCGGAATACCTGGCCCTGCGCCGCGCCACCCGCGCCCCCCGCATGTTCGGCTTCCAGGCCAGCGGGGCCGCGCCGATCGTTCTGGGCAGGCCGGTGCCCGCGCCGACGACGATCGCCACGGCGATCCGGATCGGTCACCCCGCCTCGTGGCAGCTCGCCGAGGCGGCGCGTGACGAGTCGGGCGGCCTGATCGAGTCGGTCACCGACCGGCAGATCCTCGCCGCCTACCGGCTGCTGGCCAGGGAAGAGGGCGTGTTCGGCGAGCTCGCCTCGGCCGCCGGGGTGGCCGGCCTGCTCCAGGCCTGCGAGCGCGGGCAGATCGCGGCGGGCGCGCGGGTGGTCTGCACGATCACCGGCCACGGCCTCAAGGAGCCGGACTGGGCGGTGTCGGCGGCGCCAGCCCCGGTGACCATCCAGGCGGACGGGCATGCCGCAGCGGCCGAGCTCGGGCTGGCCTGAGGCTGCGGTGACGAGGCAGGGTGGGGACGGCCGGGCGGCGGGCACCGCGGGCTGGCCGGACGGGGCTGTCACCGTCCGCGTCCCCGCGACCAGCGCGAACCTCGGGCCGGGCTTCGATGCCCTGGGCCTGGCGCTGAGCCTGCACGACGTGGTCGAGGCGCGCGTGATCCCGGCCGGGCTCACGATCGAGGTGTCCGGCGCCGGGGAGGACACGGCGGGCGCCGGCGAAGGCCACCTGGTGGTCCGGGCGATGCGCGCCGCGTTCGCCGTGCTCGGCGGCCAGCCGCCGGGGATCGGGCTGCGCTGCGCGAACGCGATCCCGCACGGCTACGGCCTGGGCTCGTCGGCAGGCGCGATCGTCGCCGGGCTGCTGGCGGCGCGGGCCCTGTGCGCGGACGGCGGGCTGGGCAGCGACGGCCTGCTGCAGCTCGCCACGGAGATGGAGGGGCACCCGGACAACGTGGCGGCGTGCCTGGCTGGCGGCCTCACGATCGCCTGGATGTCGCCGGCCGGGGCGCGGTGCGCCCGGCTGGCCCCGGTGGCCGGGCTGACCCCCGTGCTCTGCGTTCCGCCAATGCCGCTTTCCACCGCCAGGGCGCGCCAAGCGCTGCCGGCCGCGGTACCGCACGCCGACGCGGCGGCGAACGCGGCGCGCGCGGCGCTGCTGATCGCGGCACTGACGGTCGACCCGGCGCTGCTCATGGCGGGCACCGAGGACTTCCTGCACCAGCCGTACCGCGCCGCGGTCATGCCGGCCACGGCCGACCTGGTGAGCCGGCTCCGGGCGTCAGGGATCCCGGCTGTGGTGTCGGGCGCCGGGCCTTCGGTGCTTGCCCTGACCGTCGCCGGAACGCACCCAGGCCCCGGGGCGGTGCGGCCGATCGCGGCCGGCACGGGCACCGCGTGGCAGGTGCAGGTCCTGGACGTCGACCGGGTCGGCGCCACGGTGGGCGTGGGAAGCGCGGCGCGTCAGGCGTAGCAGGCAAGCGGGCGGCGGGCGTGCGGTCAGGCGACCGCGGTGCGCAGCACCCTGGTCGCCCAGGCGAGCACCAGCGCGCACAGCGGCACCAGCACCGCGAAGGCCTGCCACACCGCCGTGCCGGACAGGGTGCCGCCGGCCAGCACCCGGGACGCCTGGACCAGGTAGTACAGCGGGTTGAAGTGCGCGAGCACGCGCATCCAGGCCGGGCCGAGCGAGATCGGCAACAGCACCCCGGCCAGCAGCAGCACCGGCAGGTTGATCCCGTTGGCGATCGCCGCGAAGCTGTTGATCTCCTTGGTGACCAGCGCGGTGGCGATCGACCACGCGGCCACCGCCACCATCAGCAGCGCGAGCAGCACGGCCAGCACCGCGAGCCCGGCCCAGTGCACCGAGAAGCCGAAGCCGAAGCCGACCGCGACCACGACGGCGTCGAAGACCAGCATCATCGCCATGGTGGCCAGGATCGGGCCGATGAGGATCGCGAACCGGCTGGCCGGGGTCACCCGGAACCGCTCGATCACGCCCGCCTTCAGCTCGAAGATCGTGCTGAAGCCCGGGCCGATCCCGCTGGCGTACGCGAGCAGCGACAGGATGCCCGGCAGGAACAGGTCGAGCACGTTGCCGGTTGGCAGGCCGCCCGACCCGGCCAGGTGCCTGAGCAGCGGCGTGAACAGCGCCAGGTACAGGATCGGGGTGGAGAACCCGACGGCCACCCACACCGGGTTGCGCAGCAACTGGGTGAGATACCGCTGGAACAGCAGCCCGGTGTCCCTGGGCGGCTTCATGCGGCCACCTCCTCCTCGGCCCCGGGCCCGGACGGCCCGTCGGCGCTCGTGCCCTCCTCGCGCAGCGACCGCCCGGTCTGCCGCAGGAAGACGTCGTCCAGGGTGGGCTCCGACATGGATATGGACCTGACCCCGATGCCCCGGGCGTCCAGCAGCCGGATCAGTTGCGGCAGCGCGGTTCCGCCGTCGTCGACGTACAGCCGGACGTGGCCGTCCTCGGCCACCAGCTCGCGTACGTACGGCTCGCCGGCCAGCACCGGCGCGGCCGGCTCCGCCCCGCCGTCGCGCAGGCTGATCACGATGGCGTCCCCGGCGACCTGCTGCTTCAGCGCGCGGGGGGTCCCCTCGGCGACGATCTGGCCGTTATCCATGATCATCAGCCGGTCGCAGAGCACGTCGGCTTCCTCGAGGTAGTGGGTGGTCAGGAACACCGTCGTGCCGCGCTCGCGGAGCGCGCGGATGTGGTCCCAGAGGTTGGCCCGGCTCTGCGGGTCGAGCCCGGTCGTCGGCTCGTCGAGGAAGAGCACCAGCGGCTCGTGCACGATGCCGAGGGCGATGTCGAGCCGCCTCCGCTGGCCGCCCGAGTACGTGCTGACCCGGCGGTCGGCGAACTCGCCCAGGTCCAGCACCCCAGCCAGTTCCGCCGCGCGCGGCGCAACCTCGGCCAGGGGAGCCCCGTACAGGCGCCCCTGCAGGATCAGGTTCTCCCGGCCGGTGGCCAGCTCGTCGGCACCGCCGAGCTGGCTCACGTAGCCGATCCGCGTGCGCACCCGCTTCGGCTGCCGCGCGACGTCGAAGCCCGCCACGGTCGCCGTGCCGGAGCCGATCGGCAGCAGCGTGGTCAGCATGCGCAGGGTCGTGGTCTTCCCCGCGCCATTCGGGCCGAGGAAGCCGAAGATCTCGCCGCGGCGCACGTCGATGCTGACCCCGCGTACGGCCTCGACCCGCCCGCCCCGCCTGCCGTGGGCCGGAAAGCTCTTGCGCAGGTCGCGCGTTGAAATCACGTTGTCCACCGGTGTCATCCCATCCCCTCGCCGTGCGGCCAGCCGTCGCCGAAGGGCGGCGGCGTGGGCGGTACGTCGTCGGCCCGCTCATGGATCTCGCGCCACCAGCCGGTGCCGTCCAGCTCGCCGGACTCGATGTCGGTGATCAGCCGGCGCACGTACCCCAGCTCGGCCTCGCGGAGCACAATGCCGAACTCGGCCTCGACCCAGAACAGCCGGGGCAGGCCCACCTTGTGGGCCAGTTCCCTGGTCGCGGCGGCCTGCGCCAGCTCGGCCTCGAGATGGTGGGCGCGCTCGTGCAGCAGCATCACCGCGTCGCCGGGCGGCAGCGCGGGCAGGAACGACAGCGCCGCCTGGAACGCGGGGTAGTCCTTGACCGGGGTGGAGAGCAGCTCGGTCAGCCAGTCGTGCAGCTCGATCCGGCCGCTCTCGGTCAGCCGGTAGACGGTTCGCTCGGGGAGCCTCCCGGATCGCCTGGTCTCCTGCGCCTCGATCATGCCGCGCCGCTCGAGCGACTCCACCACCCCGTATAGCGAGCCGTAGTTGAGCCGGACGGACTCGTGCTTCTGCCGCTGCCGGAGCGTGGTCGCGATCTCATACGGGTGCCTGGGCTTTTCCGCCAGGCACACCAGCACGGCCAGGGCCAGCGGGTTCGCTCGGTTCTTGGCGGGCACAACGTCACCTCCAGACCCGGTACTCTAAAAAGAGTAGTTGAGCTATATCGCGACTGTCAACGCAGGCGGGCGCGGCCGGGCCGCCACTGACCGTGATCATTAACCACTCTTACTCCTTTCGGTGGGTACAAAACCCTGCAAATTAGGGCACCAAATGACTCAAACGGAGTAAATGTGGGTGCCAGGGCGCCAGCGTCCGTCCAGAAGGACGGGCGGCCGGGGCGGGGCAGCTGGATCGGGCGGCCGGGGCGGGGCGGCTGGATCGGGCGGCTGGGGCGGGGCGGCTGGATCGGGCGGCTAGAGTCGGTGTGGCCATCGTTACCACGGAAGGGTCGGTCTGTTGCTGTCCCTGGTCCTGCCCAAGGGCTCGCTCGAGCGGGCCACCCTCGAGCTTTTCGATGCCGCCGACCTGACCGTCCGCCGCTCCTCGGATCGCGACTACCACGCGTCGGTCGACGACCCGCGGATCGAGCGGGTCAGGTTCCTGCGGCCGCAGGAAATCCCGTCCTATATCGAACAGGGGCTGTTCGACTTCGGGATCACCGGCCGTGACTGGATAGCGGAGACCGGGGCCGACGTCGCCTCGCTGGGCGAACTCCAGTACTCCAAGGCGACCTCGGATCCGGTGCGTGTCGTGCTGGCGGTGCCCGCCGGCGCTCCCTGGCAGTCGGCCGCCGACCTGCCGGAGGGGATCCGGATCTCGACCGAGCTTCCCGCGCTGACCAGGCGGTACCTGGAGGCGGCCGGGGTCAAGGCCGTGGTGATCCCGTCCTACGGCGCCACCGAGGCCAAGGTGCCCGACATCGTGGACGCGATCGTCGACCTGACCGAGACCGGCTCGTCGCTGCGCAAGAACGGGCTGCGGATCCTGGACACCCTGCTGACCAGCTACACCGAGCTCATCGCCAACCATGCCGCGCTCGCCGACCCCGCCAAGCGGGCGGCCATGGAGGATGTGGCGCTGCTGCTCCAGGGTGCAATCAGGGCGCGCGGGAATGTGCTGCTGAAGCTCAACGTCCCCGCCCAGGACCTGGCCGCGGTGACCGACATCCTGCCCGCCATGTCGTCGCCGACGATCACCTCCCTGGCCCGCGGCGACATGAACGCGGTCGAGGCCGTGGTGCCCAAGCGCGGCGTCAACACGCTCATTCCGGCGCTGAAGACGGCCGGCGCCAGGGACATCCTGGAGATCCCGATCTCGAAGATTGTCGAGTAGCGCGCACATCGCGTCAGCGGGCGCCTCCGCGTCCCGGCCCTCGCCGATGTTGGTGGCGGCGTACAGCCGGGCGACGATGCTGACGGCCAAGCCATCGTGACGCATCGCTGGAGGCGCCGGACGTCAGCCGGAACGGGTTTCAGTGCCGGCCGGGCCGAAGCCGGAAAGCAGGCGCGCCAGCGCCGGCGTAGGCTCTGGGCGGTTTCCCCGATCGGAGGCAGATGAGCGAGAACGCCGGCGGGCAACGGTGGTGGCAGGGCGCCGTGCTCTACCAGCTCTACGTCCGGTCGTGGCTGGACACCGACGGCGACGGCTACGGCGACCTGGCCGGCATCATCGCGCGGCTCGACTACCTCTGCTGGCTTGGTGTCGACGGGATCTGGCTGTCGCCGACCATGCCGTCCCCCGACGAAGACTGGGGCTACGACGTCTCCGGCTACCGCGGCGTGCACCCAGACCTCGGCTCGCTGGAGGACCTCGGCCGGCTCATCGCCGAGGCCGGGGCGCGCGGGCTGAAGGTGCTGCTCGACCTGGTGCCCAATCACACCAGCACGGCTCACCCGTGGTTCGTCGACGCCGCGGGCAGCCGCGACGCCCGCCACCGCGGCTACTACGTGTGGGCCGACCCGGCCCCGGGCGGCGGCCCGCCGAACAACTGGGTCGACGCGACGGGGCGGCCGGCATGGACCTGGCACGGGCCGACCGGCCAGTACTACCTGCACCTTTTCCTCGACAGCCAGGCCGACCTGAACTGGCACGAGCCCGCGGTGCATGCCGAGTTCGAGCAGATCGTCCGGTACTGGTTCGACCGGGGCGTCGCCGGGTTCCGGATCGACGTGGCGAACGGCCTGTACAAGGACGCGAAGCTGCGGGACAACCCCCCGGCGGCGGCCCCGGACCGGCTCGGCGCCCGGTTCGGCCAGCAGATGAAGTACAGCGCGAACCGGCCGGAGACACACGCGGTGTTCCGGGACTGGCGGCAGATCGCGGAGGGTTACCGGCCGCCGCGGCTGCTGCTCGGTGAGACGTGGGTCGGCGACCTCGGCAGCCTCGCCGGGTTCTACGGGCACGACGACGAACTGCAGCTCGCCTTCAACTTCCCGTTCGTGTTCGCCCGCTTCACCGCGCAGGACCTGTCCCGTGTGGTCGGCGCCACGCTCGCCAGGCTGCCCGCGGGCGCCTGCCCGGCGTGGACCGCGTCCAACCACGACGTCGGCCGCTTCCCCACCCGCTGGTGCGGGGGAGACGAGCGCAAGGTGCGGCTCGCGCTGCTGGTGCTGGCCACCCTGCCGGGAACCACGGTGCTGTACTACGGTGACGAGATCGGGATGACCGACGTCGCGGTCCCGCCAGCGCTCCGGCGGGACAAGATGTCCCGGGAGGGGGACGGCTGGGAGGGCAGCAGGGACCGTGCCCGGACGCCGATGCAGTGGGACGGCTCGCCGTCCGCCGGCTTCACGGCCGACGGCGTGACCCCGTGGCTCCCGTGCGGCGACGCGGCCGCCAGGAACGTCGCCGGCCAGCGCCGTGACCCCCGCTCGGTGCTGCGGTTCTGCCGCGCGCTGCTCGACCTGCGCCGCGCCGAGTTCGCCGGCACGGTCGCGCGCTACGAGATGCTGCCCGCGCCGGAGGGGCAGTGGGCCTACCGCGTCGGCGGCCTCACGGTGGTGGCGAACTTCTCCGGCTGGCCCGCCGCCCTGCCCTGCCCGGCCGGCGAGGTGCTGCTGAGCACGGCCGAACGGCCATCCCCCCGTGCACCGCTCGGCGCATGGGAAGGCGTCATATCCAGAACGTGACGCGCGCCGGCGGGTCCCGCGGCCCGCGGCCGGTGCCGCCGCCCGCACCGTGCTACCCGGGGCCGAGCAGTTTGGCTCGCAGCAAGGCGACGTCGGCCGGGCCGAATCCGTGGCCGGAAAGCCACCGCAGCACCCCGCCGTACCGCGCGTCGACCTGGCCGAGGAACGCGGCCATGGTCTCCGCCCGCGGCGCGTCGGCGGCGGCCGCGTCGGGCGTGCTGCCGATGTCGGCCGCGTACGTCTTCGACACGCGCAGCCGGTCCAGGATCGCGCCGATCCGCTCGGCGCTCGCCGCGTAGTCGGCGATCACGGCGTCCCGCCGGACGCCGGCGGCGGTCAGCGCCAGCGCGACCACGACCCCGGTCCGGTCCTTGCCCGCGGCGCAGTTCACCAGCGCCGCCCCGGGCGCCTGGGCGATGCTGCGCAGCGCCCCGGCTACCTGGTCCGGCCGGTCCTCCAGGTAGCCCAGGTAGTAGCCGCACCTGACGTCGTCCGGGTACCGGGAGAAGGCCCCGGCGCGCCGCCGGGTCGCCAGCGCGTCCGCGGCAACGTCGGTGGCACGGCCGGCCTCGGGCAGCACGGAGTGATACGCGTGCCGGACCGACTCGACCCGGGTCAGCGGCCCCGGCCCCTCGGATGCGATCTCCGCAGGAGCGCGCAGGTCGACGACCGTGGTCACGCCGATGTCGTCGACCAGCAGCTTCACGTCGGCCGGCGAGAGGTCCTGCAGGTTGTCCCCCCGCAGGAGCCGGCCCGCCAGGGTGGTCCGGCCGTCATCGGTGTCCAGCCCGCCGAGGTCGCGGACGTTGACGGCGCCATCGAGCTCGATCCATCCCACGGGTTCATACTCGCTGGCGTCCGATGGCAGACCGGCACAGGCCCCGGCTTTTCCGGACTTGTTCGCCGCGAGTTTCCCGGCCCGCGGTTTAACGGACAGTAGAAAAAGCAGCTTATGGCCACACCATAATTAGGCGGACCATGATCGTGGTTGATGGACGACGGATACGGTCAGCAATCAACCACGATCATGAATCACGTGGCGTGGGCGGGGCTGCGACGGTGGGTCGGTGGCCCGGACACGCTGGTGCCGCCGGCGGCCCGCGGCGCCGCCGCGGCTACGCTTGCCAGGTGCTTACCAGGATCGACCTGCGCGGCGAGGCCGCGGCCGGCCTCGGCAGGCGGCGCCTTGACCGGGTGCTGCCGCGGGCCCGGCTCGATGTCGAGGCGGCACTGGACGCGGTGCGGCCGGTCTGCGAGGACGTGCGGCTGCGCGGCGCCGCGGCGGTCAGGGACGCCACCAAGCGGTTCGACGGCGTCGACCTGCCCGCCACGCGGGTTCCGCGGCAGGCGCTGGACGATGCGCTCGCCGGCCTCAGCCCCGCCGTCCTGGCGGCGCTGCAGGAGGCGGCGCGGCGGGCGCGGCTGGTGCACGAGGCGCAGCTCCCGGCGGACACCGTCACCGCGGTCGCCGAGGGAGCCACGGTCACCGAGCGGTACGTGCCGGTCAGCCGGGCCGGCGTCTACGTGCCTGGCGGGCTGGTCGCCTACCCCTCGTCGGTGGTGATGAACGTGATCCCGGCGCAGGTGGCGGGCGTCGCCGAGATCGCCGTGGCATCGCCGCCGCGTCCCGGCCACGGCGGGCTGCCGCATCCAGCGGTGCTGGCGGCCTGCGCGCTGCTCGGTGTCACCGAGGTGCACGCGGCCGGGGGCGCGCAGGCGATCGCGATGCTCGGCTATGGCACCGAGGACTGCGCGCCCGTAGACATCATCAGCGGGCCGGGCAACGTCTACGTGGCCGCGGCCAAGCGCCTGCTGCTGGGCCGGGTCGGGATCGACGCCGAGGCGGGCCCGACCGAGATCGCGATCATCGCGGACGCATCGGCCGCCCCGGGGCTCGTCGCGGCGGACCTCGTGGCGCAGGCCGAGCACGACCCGCTGGCGGCCTGCCTGCTGATCACCACCGACCCGGGGCTCGCCGACCGCGTGGATGGCGAGCTGTCCGTGCAGGTCGCGGCGGCGCGGCACCGGGAGCGGATCGAGCAGGCCCTGGCCGGCCAGTCGGCGTGCGTGCTCGTGGACGATGCCGGCGCCGCGCTGGCGGTCGCGGACGCCTGGGGGCCGGAGCACCTGGAGATCCAGGCCCAGGGCGCCGCCGGGCTGGCCTCCCGGGTGCGCAACGCCGGCGCGGTGTTCGTCGGGCCGTACGCGCCGGTGTCGCTCGGCGACTACCTGGCCGGCTCCAACCACGTGCTGCCCACCGGCGGGACCGCCCGCCACACCGGCGGGCTCTCGGTGCTGACCTTCCTGCGCGGCATCCACGTGGTGGAATACGACGCGGGCGCGCTTGCCGAGGTCGCCCCGTACATCGACGCGCTCGGCGGCGCCGAGGACCTGGCGGCGCACGTGAACGCGGTTCGCGCCCGGGTCGGCGGAACTGGCGGGGCGAGCGGGTAAGCGGGACGAGATGTCACCGACAGTTATCCGCGTCGTCATCGCGTAGCAGCCATTTCCTGGCCTCGCCTGTTGCACCGTGTGGTCGTGAGGATCGCGGTCATCACCGAATCATTCCCGCCCGACGTCAACGGCGTCGCACACTGCGTCCTTCGGGTAGCCGAGCATCTGGTCAGGCGCGGTCACCAGCCGCTGGTGATCGCCCCCCGGCCGCCAGGCTCGCTGCCCCGGCCCGACCACGCGGTGCCTTACCCCGTGGTGCGGGTGCCGTCCCTGCCCATGCCCGGCTATCCCGGTTTCCGGATCGCCCTCGGCCAGGGCCTGCGTGCCGCGCTGACCGGTCACGGCACCGAGCTCGTGCACCTGGCCAGCCCGTTCGTGCTCGGCGGGGGCGGCGTGGCGGCCGCGGGGCGGCTCGGGCTGCCTGTGGTCGCCGTCTACCAGACCGACGTCGGCGGCTACGCCCGTGCCTACCGCCTCGGGCCCGCGGGCCAGGCAGCCGCGTGGCGCCGCCTGCGGCGGATACACAACGCCGCGGACCGGACGCTCGCCCCGTCCACCGCGGCCGCCGCCAGCCTGCACGCCCGCGGCATCGACCGGGTGTGGCTGTGGGGCCGGGGCGTGGATGCTGTGCGGTTTGACCCGGCCAAGCGGAGCGGCCGGCTGCGCGCCGAGCTCGCGCCGGGCGGCGAGGTGCTGGCCGGCTACGTGG
>JASHPR010000685.1 GCA_030038015.1 Streptosporangiaceae bacterium | reverse complement strand
GCAGCGGTTCCGGCGTGGCCGGCGACGGTTCCCGGGCCGGCCGGCCGGGCTCGCTCAGCCGGGCGGCGGCCTGGTGCACGGCCCGCGTTATCCGCGGGTAGCAGCCGCACCGGCAGACATCCGGGTCCAGCGCGCGGGCGATCTGCTCGTCCGTCGGATCCGGCTCGGCGGCCAGCAGCGCCGCCGCGCGCAGCGCGAGCCCCGGCGTGCAGTAGCCGCATTGGGAGGCGCGCTCGTCCGCCAGCGCCTGCTGCACCGGGTGCAGCCGCCCATCGGCCGCGAGGCCCTCGATCGTGACCACAGACCGGCCGGCCACGTCGGCGAGCCTGGTCTGGCAGGCCAGAACCGGGGCCCCGTCAACCAGCACGGTGCAGGCGCCGCACTCGCCCTCGCCGCAGCCCGGCTTCACCCCGGTGAGACCCAGGTCGGATCGCAGGAAGCCAAGCAGGCTGCGGGCCGGCGCCCGGCCCAGCTGGCAGGTCTTGCCGTTCACGATCGCGCTGAACGCCGGCGTGCCCGGCGGCTCACTCGTGCCGGAACTCATCCTGACGCCCCCTCCCGATAAGGAAGCCCGCCGCCAGCCCGGCTGACCTGGTGCATCACCGGGCCGGAAGCCCGCCGCCAGCCCGGCGTGCCCGATGCATCAGCGGGCTGGAAGCCCGCCGCCAGGCCGGCCAGCCGGGCCGGAAGCCGGCCGCCAGCCCGGCTGGCCTGGTGCATCAGCGGGCCGGAAGCCGGCCGCCAGCCCGGCGTGCCCGGTGCATCACCGGGCGGGCGGCACTTCTCTCTCATCGGTATGGGCCAGCCTCCGCGGCCGGTAGTGCCGAAGGTCCCGCGTTCCGCTCCCAGCCGATCAGCCTGACTGGCGGCACAGGAAGGCGTACCCGGCGTTGATCTGGGATTCCGCCCAGACCTGTGCCTTCTTCAGGGCTATCTCGGCCGGATCGGACCAAACGCGGATCTCGCCGGCCGCCATCGCCTGCAGCTGGACCTGGCACGCCCGGGCGAGCAGCACGGCGCGCATGACCGCCGTGGCGGCATCGGGGCCGACCGTCACCAGCCCGTGCCGGGGGATCAGGCAGCCGACCCCGTCACCGATCGCCTCGGCAAGTTCCCGGCCCAGGTCGGCGGAGCTGATCAGGCTGCCGGTGCGGGTGAAGCGCGCGACCTGCGGCTCGGCGAACTCGACCCCGTCGTGGGAGATCGCCAGCAGCGGCAGGTCCAGCGCGGCAAAGGCGAGCGCGGCCGGGGCATGGGTGTGCACAACGCTGCCGACGTCGGGCCGCGCGTTCATCATCTCGGTATGGATGGGGTACTCGATGTGCCGTGGCCCGGTGCCCGCCAGCACCTCGCCCTCGGGAGAGACCAGCGCGACCCTGGCCGAGGTCACTTCGCCGAACGACCATCCCGCGGCCTTCATCCACACCCCGCGGCCCTCCGGATCGCGAACCGACGCGTGGCCCCATACCATGTCCGACTGGCCGCTGGCGCCGAGAGCCCGGTTGGCCTGGGCGGCTTCCGAGATCAAACGCTCCTCAGTCTCCATGCCTCTCCGTTCGTCTGGGCCCGGCCGCCTCCTGCCCCGGGCCGGCCGCCTCCTGCCCAGGGCCGCGCGCTGTCACCGCCTACAGCAACCGGGGCAGGTCCGGGAACCCCCCAGTCCCGGCCAGCCCTTGACACAGTCCTGATCGTGGCCAGCTTCACCGGCGCGCCGCCTCGGTGATCTCCTGGCGGTCCAGGCTGAGCACCTCGAAGATGCGGTGGTCGTTGAAGGTGAACAGGTCCAGCTGCGTCTCGGCGTCGAAGCGCAGCGGCGCCCAGGACGGCACCGTGATCAGGTCGCCCTCGGCGAGCCGGAAGCGGCGCCCGTCCACCTGCGCCGTCCCGCTGCCGCGGAACACCTGCCACACCGCCGAGCCGGCCGTGCGCCGCGTGCTGGTGCTGGCGCCCGGGCGCAGCCGGTGCATCTCGGTGCGCAGGGTCGGCAGGGCATCCCCGCCGGTCGTCGGGTTGGTGAAGCGGATCGCGGCGTGACCCGGCTCGAAGACGCCGGGCTCGCCCTCGTCCTCCAGCTCGAGCTGCGCGGCCAGCGACGCGTCGGTCTCGGCCCACCGGTACGCCAGCAGCGGGGAGTTCGGCGAGTCGCCGAGCGCGGACAGGGGGCGGCGGCCAGGGTGCGCCCACAGGCGCTCCGAGCGCGACCGGTCAGGCGTGGACCTGTCCTCGGTGCCGTCGTCGCCGTACTGGAAGAACGCGGCGTCCAGCTTCTGCACCAGCGGGATGTCTAGCCCGTCGAGCCAGGCCATAGCCCGGTCGCCGGCGTGGTGGTGGCCATGCCAGAACATCGACGGCGTCAGCAGCAGGTCACCCGCGCGCATCCGCACCGGGTCGCCGTTGACGACGGTCCAGACCCCGTCGCCCTGGACGACGAAGCGGAACGCGCCCTGCGAGTGCCGGTGCGCGGGGGCCACCTCACCGATGCCCAGGTACTGGATCGCGGCCCAGAGCGTGGGCGTCGCGAACGGGCGCCCGGCCAGCCCCGGGTTGGCCAGCGCGATCGCCCGGCGCTCGCCGCCGCGCCCGACCGGCACGAGGTCCCCGGCCCGTCTGGCCAGCGGGAGCAGGTCCGCCCAGGCCCAGTGGCACGGCTGGGCCTCCGGCTCGGGGAACTCCGGCATCAGGTTGCCGATCTCGGTCCACAGCGGCTTCAGGTTGGCGGCGGCGAAGTCGTCGTACAGCCGCTGCAGGGCGGCATCATGGATCACGTTGGTCACGGCGCGCTCTCCTTCTCTCGTTGCCGCTGGCCGCCGGCCTGCCGTTGCTTGGTGCCGCCGGCCTCTCGATGCCCCGGGCCGCCGGCCCGGTCCTGGGCCCGCGGAGCCGCCCCTCCGGCCCTTGCGCTGCCGTCACTCTCCGGCCGCGCGGCGGGGTCCTCGTAGAGCCACGTCACGTGCTTATGGTCGGCCACGTCCCGGTCGAGCAGCAGCTCGTCGCGGAGCAGCTTGGCGACGCCGTCCACGTGCCAGATCTCGCCCCAGGTCCTGGCGGCCCGCTGCACGCGCATCGCACGGGGCGCGCGTATCGCGGCGTAGCTGGCCAGCCCTTCGCTGAACGGCCGGCCCGTGCTGCCTGCCGCGGCCAGCTCGGCCGCCAGCACGTCGGCGTCCTCCACGGCCTGGCAGGCCCCCTGGGCCAGGTACTGCAGCATGGGATGAGCCGCGTCGCCGAGCAGGGCCACCCGGCCGCGGGCCCAGCCGGGCATCGGCAGCCGGTCGAGCATCGGCCAGCGGTTGGCGATGCTCAGCGTCTTCAGGGACTCCCGCACGTGCTCGCTGCACCCGGCGAAAGCCGCCGCGAGCTCCGCCGGGTTCCCCCAGTCGGCCGCACCGCGCAGGTAGGCCTGGCTCCGGAAGACGGCCACCTGGTTGTACATCTGGCCCGACCGCAGCGGGTACTGGACCAGATGCAGGCCGGGCCCGATCCAGGCGACCACATCGCGGAGGTCGGCGTGCCGCTCCACCTGGTCCATGGGGACGGCGCCCCGGTAAGCCACGAACCCGGAGTTGACCGGCTCGTCGTCGGTGAAGTACTGGCGGATGCGCGAGTGCAGCCCGTCGGCGCCGATGGCTATCCCGGCGCTGAATTCACGGCCGTCGGCGCAGACGGCGACCGCGCTCGCGCCGGTGTCCCTGAGCTCGATCACGTTGGCGTCGGTGTGCAGCGCGACCCCGCTCCGCGCGCACGCGTCGAGCAGCGCGCTGAGCAGGTCGTCGCGGTGCAGCACCAGGTAGGGGGCACCGTACCTGGCCGGGAAGTCGGTGAGGTCGAGCGAAGTGAGCTCGCGGGACCCGATGGCGTCCGCCAGCACCAGCCGCCGCGGCAGGACGGCCACCGGGAGGATCATCTCGAGCACCCCCAGCCGCTCGAGGACGCGGGTGGCGTTCGGCGCCAGCTGGATGCCCGCCCCCACCTCGGCGAAGCTCTTCGAGCGCTCGAGGACGGTGACGGCCCCGCCCCGGCGCGCGAGGCACAGCGCCGCGGACAGCCCCCCGATGCCGCCGCCGACGACCAGCGTGTCGGGGAGACGATCCGATGACATGCGCGCTCTCCTCGCAGTCGTTCCGGCAGTCCTACGCTAGGCCTGCTGCGCGGATCATCAACCTGACCCCGGCGCTGACCGGGGCGGCGGACGACATCCGCTCCGGCATCATCGGCCACGCCGCGCCGCCCCGGTAGCGGCCGGGCAGCTCAGCCGCCGCGCCCGGTCTCCCGGCCCCGCCTCCGGACACCGGGCGGGGTTGTCAGCCCGGGGTGAGCTCGCGCAGCGCGGGGGCGACGCCGGCGGCGAAACGTTCAAGTGACGACCGTGCGTCGGCAAGGCTCAGCGAGCCGAAGGCGAACGCGCCGGCGAAGTGATTGCAGCCGGATGCCTGCAGCATCGCGGTGAGCTGCGCGCGGACGGTGGCGGCCGAGCCCGCGATCACCCGGCCCTCGTCGACGGCGCGGGCGAAGTCCTGCTGCCCGCTGAAACGGCTGTCCCCGTGGCGCCGCCACACGGCGGTGAACTGGCTGTGGAACACCCCCATCGCCGCGACGGCGCGGTCACGGGCTTCGCCGTCGGACTCACCCACGTAGACGTTGCGCATGATCCCGAAGCGCAACGAGGGGGCCCCCGCCCCGCCCGCCGCTGCCTGCGGCGGGGCGGCGGCCACGCCGGCGAAGTACTCGTCCCGGCACAGCCGGGTCTCCTCGATCGCCGGGGACCGGAAGCTGAACCCGAGAATGGTGTTGATCCCCCGCTTGCCGAGGAGGGGCACGCTCTGCGGGTTGCTGGTGGGGTACCAGATCGGCGGGTGGGGTGCCTGCAGGGTGCGTAGCGGCATGTCCGCGGCGGCGGTGCCGGGGGCGGGCATCCGGCCGCTTTCCAGGGCCTGGATGACCGAGCCGAAGGCCTCGTCGTAACGCCGCTGCGCCTCGCCCGGCTCGATCCCGTAGCAGAGCAGCTCGTAGGGGTTGCCGCCCTTGCCAAACCCTATCTCCAGGCGCCCCCCGCTGAGCTGGTCGAGCATGGCGATCTCCTCGGCCAGCCGCGCCGGGTGATACAGCGGCAGCACGTACACCAGCGGGCACAGCCGGATGCGCGCGGTGCGCATGGCAGCGGCGGCCAGGAACACGCTGGGCGACGGCACCAGGCCCAGCGGTGTGCCGTGATGCTCGGCCACCTGGTAGATGTCAAACCCGTGGGCCTCGGCGTCCGCGAGCAGGTCAAGCCGCTCGCGGTACAGCTGGCCGGCGCCGCGCACGCTGTCTGAGTCGACCCAGTCGAACAACCCGAGGGTTACCGGGCCGGTTCCGTTCTCCGGGCTCACTGTTCCGTCCTTCCGCCGGGTGCGGACGGCCACATCATCGCGCTTGCCGGACGGCCACATCATCGCGCTTCCCGGACGCCCACATCATCGCGCTTGCCGGACGGCCACGTGATCGCGTTCACCGCACCGCTTGCCGAGCGACACGGGGAGAGCGCGGGCGCCGACCGGCTGCCGCAGCTTCAGCCTCAGCTTGAGCGTCGGCTTCAGGCGGCCTTGGGCGGCTGCTCCGGCTCCTCCGGGCGGAGCGCTCGCGGCTCGGCGCTCCCGGCCGGGGCACGGCCGGTGAAAAGCGTCGCTACCAGGCCGGCCGCGCAGAGGACCAGGATGAGCACGGGTACATGCCCGTTGGGCGCGAAGCCGCCGATGGCGAGCCGGACCAGGCCCAGCCCCGTTGCGCCGATCCCGGCCACCAGCAGCACCGGCGACCAGGGCCCGGCCTTACCCAGCCCGGCGGGCAGCCGGACCAGCGGCCGTTCGGCCCACTGGACGGCCATGACCAGCGGCACGAGCACCAGGGTCAGCAGGGCCCACCAGGCCAGGCGCAGCCACCACCACTCCGCCCTGCCCACGGCCGGCTGCGCCATCACCCCGGTGGCGTAGAAGGCCACGGCGATGACGATCGCGGGCACGAAATGCCACAGGTACACGTTCATGATTGCGCTGTTCAGGCGCGTGACCCAGCGCCACAGGCGCGGCCTGGCCAGCAGCCCGGCTGCCCAGGGCTCGGCCGCCATCACCAGCCCCGCCTGGGCCGCGGCGTACGCCAGCAGCGCGATGGACGGCGGGTTCGTGTTGCCGGACCCGACCATGTCGACCATGAACAACCGCGACGCCAGCAGCCCGGCCAGCAGGGCTGCCCCGGCCACGGCCAGCGCGTACGGGCGCCACCGGGGCGATGTCAGGGTGCCGTCCCGCCAGGCGAAGCCCCACTGGTGGATCGAGCCCCACACGAAGAAGTAGTTCAGGTAGCCGATGACGTGCAGGTGCGGGCCGATCACGCCCGCGTCCACCAGGCCAGCCGCCGCAGCCATCACGAGCGGCACCCACAGGCCCCAGCGCTGGTGGGCGGCGAACATCACCGGGGTCAGCGCGATCAGCACCATGTAGACGGGGATGAACCACAGCTGCAGCGCAACGAGCCAGCCGGCCTCGGCGACCTCGGCCGACGGCACCCCCGCCGCCCTGGCGGCCATGACCGCCAGGATCATTACCACGACGTATACCGCTGTCGGCCAGAGCAGCCGCAGGCACCGCTCGCGGACCCACTGGGTCCAGGTGTTGCCCCGTTCGTGGTGCCCCAGCCAGGACCCGGCATTCACGTACCCGCCGACCAGGAAGAAGACCGGCATCACCTGGAACGCCCAGGTGACCCACCGCCCCCAGCTGACGTAGTCCACCGCGTCCACGCCAGACAGCGTCCCGCCGCGGTAGGTGATCGAGACCAGCAGCCAGTGGCCGTAGACCACGCCGCCGATTGCCAGGACCCGCATCAGGTCCAGGTAACGATTCCGCTTCATGCCGCGACTTCCTGCCCGACAGGCTGGCGGAACGGATTCCACCTCCCCCTAACATCCCTCCCGGGGAACGCTGGTTTCCAGGGACCGAGGTCCCCCTTACGGGGGAACTGCGGCCCCTGCGTGGCGGCCGATGCCGTCAGGCGCCCAGGGCGCCTTTGGCCGCGGCCTGGAACACACGGAAAGGCAGGATCCGCTTGGCCAGCAGGCCCACGCGCTCGGTCGGCTTGCCTGCCGACACCCTGCGGGGCGGGCGCGGGGACTCGAGGACGCGCCGCACCACGGCGGCCACCTCGGCGGCGGGCACGCCGGCGGCCTCATCGCGTTCCATCACGCCCAGGGCCCTGGTGAACGCCGGGCCGTAGGGTGGGCCGGCGGCCGCCGCCGGCGGCCGGCGGCTGGCGGTGAAGTCGGTGCGGACGTTGCCCGGCTCGACGAGCGTCACCTGGACGCCGAACGGGGCGACCTCGTAGCCGAGAGCCTCGCCGAAACCTTCCAGGGCGAACTTGCTGGCGCTGTAGAAGGCCTGGAAGGGGATGGCGATCAGGCCGCCGATCGAGCTCACCAGCACGATGCGCCCGCCGCCGCGGGCCCGCATCGCCGGCAGTACCTGCTGCACCACCCGGACACAGCCCCAGAAATTCGTCTCCAGCTGGGCCTTGGCCTCGGCGACCGGGCACTGCTCCGCGGCGCCGGCCAGGCCCCACCCG
>JASHPR010000684.1 GCA_030038015.1 Streptosporangiaceae bacterium | reverse complement strand
GGTGCGGCTGCCCGCCCATCCGGTACGCAATAGAGCCGGCCGCCCGGCAGGGCGGTGCGGCTGCCGCAACCCGTCCGCACGTCTGGCCGGCCGCCCGGCAGGGCGGTGCGGCTGCCGCAACCCGTCCGCACATCTGGCCGGCCGCCCGGCAGGGCGGTGCGGCCGCCGCCGTCACGGAGGTGATGAGCCATGACTTCGGGCCCGCGGCCCGGCCCGGGCGGGGACGACCCCGTCCTGGTCACCGAACGGGACCACCTGCGCAGGTCGCGCGAGTTCCTGCGGCTCATGCGCGAGAACGTGCTGTCGCTGCGCGCTCTCGGCAGCGACCCGGTCTCCGAGGAATACCTGAAGGCCGACCTGCACCGTCGCGCGGAGGCCCTGGTCGACCTGCCCGACACGCCGCTGTTCTTCGGCAGGCTGGACTACGCCCTCTGGCCCGATGACGCGGGCCAGGCCGGCCCTGGCGCCCAGTTCCATATCGGCAGGCGTCACGTGCACGACCCGGACGGGCGGCCCGTCGTCATCGACTGGCGCGCCCCGGTTTCGCGGCCGTTCTACCGGGCCAGCCCATCGGAGCCGATGGGGCTGGCCCGCAGGCGGAGGTTCGGGTTCTCCGGCGGAGAGATGACCGCCTACGAGGACGAGGAGTTTCCGGCGCCTGGAGCGCCGGGGCCTGTCCCCGCGGCGTCCGCGCCCGGGTCCACCGCGGCCGCGCCCGCCAGCCGCATCCTGGTCGATGAGATCGAGCGGCCGAGGTCGGGCCCGATGCGCGACATCGTGGCGACCATCCAGCCGGACCAGGACGACATCGTGCGGGCCGGCGCGGACCAGACGGTCTGCGTGCAGGGCGCCCCCGGCACCGGCAAGACGGCCGTCGGCCTGCACCGCGTTGCGTACCTGCTGTACGCGCACCCGGAACGGATGCGGCGCGGCGGCGTCCTGGTCGTGGGGCCGAACCGTGCCTTCCTCTCCTACATCAGGAACGTGCTGCCTGCGCTCGGCGAGCTGGACGTGACCCAGCTGTCCGTCGCCGACCTGCTGGCCACGGTGCCGGTGCGGGCTGCCGAGCCCGGGCACGCGGCGAAGATCAAGGGCGACGCGCGCATGGCCGAGGTGCTGCGGCGCGCCCTGTGGCAGCAGATCGCCGAGCCCGCCGGGCCCATCGTGCTATCCCGCGGCTCGAGGCGGTGGCGTGTTTCGGCGGATGAGATCGCCATGCTCGCCGGCGAACTGCGGCTCCGCGGGGTGCGGTACGGAACCGGCCGGGAGATGCTCTCGCACCGCATCGCGCACGTGATCCTCACCAGGATGGAGGCGGCGGGCGAGACCTGTGACGACCGGACGCACGAGGCCGTGCGCCGCACCGCGCAGGTGCGCAACGCGGTGAACGCCGTCTGGCCCAAGGCGGACCCGGTGCGGCTGGTGTTCGCCCTGCTGTCCGAGCCTGGCCTGCTGGCCAGCGCATCGGATGGCCTGCTGGATCCCGCAGAGCAGGCGGCGATCAGCTGGGCCAGTCCGCCGCGGGGCCCGGGATCCGCGCGCTGGTCGGCGGCGGACGCCGTGCTGATCGATGAGGCGCGCGACCTGATCGAGCGGACACCGAGCCTGGCCCACGTGGTGGTGGACGAGGCGCAGGACCTGTCGCCGATGGAGGCCCGCGCGATCGGCCGCCGCTGCGCCACCGGGTCGGCCACGGTGCTCGGCGACATTGCCCAGGGCACCACGCCCTGGGCCACCGCCAGCTGGCAGCAGATGCTCGGTCACCTCGGCAAGGACGACGCCGGGCTGCGGATCCTTGACGCCGGCTACCGGGTGCCCCGGCAGATCCTGGACTTCGCCAGCAGGCTGCTCGGCCATATCGCGCCGGGGCTGGCCCCCGCCAGGTCGGTGCGCCAGGACCCCGGGTCGCTGGTGATCACCGCGGTGCTGCCGGGCGCGATGGATGGCACGCTGGCCGCCGCGTGCGCCGATGCGCTGGACCGGCCGGGCTCGGCCGCGGTGATCGCGGCCGACGACCAGGTGGCCGGCATTTCCGCCGTCCTGGGCAAGGCCGGCCTCGAGCACCAGACCCTGCTGGGCGGCGGGAACGAGAGCCTGCCGCTTACCGTGGTGCCGGTCACGCTGGCCAAGGGCCTGGAATTCGACCAGGTCATCGTCGTCGAGCCGGCCAGGATCGTGGCCAGCGAGGCACGCGGCCTGCACCGCCTCTACGTGGCGCTGACCAGGGCGGTGTCCAGGCTGACCGTGCTGCACGCCGAGCCGCTTCCCGAGCCGCTGCGCTGACGCCCCGCTCCGGCCCCAGGCCATGATCAAACCCGGCTTTTACTTCGCTCGGTGCCCACATTCCGGGCATATCACCCGTTCAAATGACTCAACCGGAGTAAACGTGGCGGTGATCAAGAGGATGTGGCCGACTACATCTCCTTGAGCACCGAGGTGATCAGCGCCGCCGAGTCGTCGAACGACAGCGCCGTCGCCCGCAGGTGGTTGAAGAAGACGTTGTACCTGTCCACCTCGGCGACGTCCTCCAGGTACAGCGCGCTGGTCAGGTCCTCCAGGTACACCACGTCGGTGTCCACCCGCTCGGGGAACACCAGGATGATGAAGGGCCTGCCCATGGCGGGATGCGCGCCGCCGCCGAACGGGATCACCTGAACCGCCACGTTCGGGAGCGCGGCCTGGGCGAGCAGGTGCTCGAGCTGCAGCCGCATCAGGCCGGCGCCGCCGACCCTGCGCCGCAGCGCGGCCTCGTCAAGGACCGCCCAGATCTTCGGCGGGTCGTCCCTGACCACGGCGGGCTGCCGGGCCATCAGCAGCGAGACCCTCCGCTCGATGTCCTCGGCCGGGCTGTTCACCATGCCGGCCCTGATCACGGCCCTGGCGTAGTCCTCGGTCTGCAGCAGCCCCGGGATCAGGCTGACCTCGTAGATACGGATCTCGGATGCCGCGCTCTCCAGCCCGATGTAGGTGGCCATCTGGGGCTGCATGGTGTCGCTGTAGGCGTGCCACCACCCCTTCTGGCGCGAATCACGCGCCAGCTGGACCAGGCTCTCCCGCTGGTCGGCGGGCACGCCGTAGAGCTCGAGCATGTCGCGGACGTCGCGCGGCGACACCGACACCCGGCCGGTCTCCACGCGGCTGATCTTTGACGCGGAGCACTCCAGGTGCTCGGCGACTTCCTCGCAGGTAAGCCTGGCCGCCTCGCGGAGCCTCCTGAGCTCCAGGGCGAGCCGGCGCCGCCGCACTGTGGGGCTGTGTTCGGTACCCATCTGTCACCTCCCCCGGAGAGGCGCGACGTTCGGGTTCTTTAGTGTGCCGCCGGAGCGCCATGACGTCCAGTTACTGGCCGGAATCGGGCGTTTGAGCGAATCTTATGCAAGCTGCGAATTCCTCTATGCATGTTGCACTCATCGCTCAGGCGCGCCATTCTTACTCTATGCTTTTTCTCAGCTACTAGAGGTGACATAAATGACCACGGAAACCCGGCAGGCCCCCGGGTCGGGGCAGGCGCCGCACGTTTACCTGAACCGGCTCGAAGGGCTCGCGGAGGTGCTGGCCCGTCACGGGCTGCGGACCAGCCTGATGTCGCCGCCGGGGCGGGTCCCAAGCCTCCACGTGGTGAACCCCGCCGCGTCTGCGCTGGCCGAGGACGTCTACGCCGGGCGATGCCAGGACGGCACCTGGTGGTTCTGGTGGTCATGGGCAGAACGCATCGCCACCTGGGACGACCTGGACGGTGCCGCGACCCTCATCAAGCAGGTGCTCGCGGCCCGCGATCAGTAGGGCGGTGGTCAGGGCTGCCGCCGCGGGCCGGCCAGCGCTGCCGCGGTCATGCCGGGGAACGCCACCGTGCTCCCGCGCCAGGCGGCGGCGCGCAGCGCCGCCGCCCGCACCTGCAGCGCGCCGAACTCCCTGATCGCGATGGCGCTCACCGCGACGACGCCAAGGTAGGCCGTTGTCACCCGGTCCTCCAGCAGCGCCGCGAGCGCGGCAGCGTCGCGCGCGCTGTGCACGGGCGCCGGCAGCTGGTATGCCACGGCGGCCGCGGCGGGCTGGGCCCCGAGGGAGCGCAGCATCGACTCGAGGTCGTCCCTGGCGACCTGATGGGCCACCCAGTCGGTCGTGGCCGTGGCCTGCTGGCTTCCGGTCAGGTAGGCGCCGGCCACCCCGTAGCCGTAGACCGCGGCGTGCTCGGCGGCCAGCGCCGCCTGCAGCGCCCGGATGGTCCCCGGCGCGGCGGCAGGGGGTCTCATGGGGCCGCCTGGCCCGCGGCGGCGTCGAGGACGGGCACATGAGTTGCCTCGGACGCCGAGATGCTGGCGTACAGCTGGGCGAGCGATGCCGGTGCCTGCCGCAGGCGGTCCAGCATGGCCGCGGCGGCCGCCTGCTCGGCGGCCCGCAGGAACGCGATGCCCGCGCTGGCCGCGGCCGGCACGGCGGGCGGGGATGCCGGCCTGGACGGCGGCGGGCGGTACGGGCTCCCGGGCGGAACGATCAGGCGAGACGTCAGCTGTGCCAGGTGCGCCTGGTGCTCAGCCAGCAGCGGCCGGAGGACCGCGTCCAGCGCGGCGGCCGGGCCGCCCGCCGCCCCGGGCCCCCCGGCGCCGCCCACGTCACGCAGCACGGCGGTGTACCTGGTGATCATCAGCTGCTCGGCGGCGATCGCGTCCCTGAGCACGGCCACGTCGGGGGCGGGCGACGGCGGGGCGCCGACAACCTTGATGGCGTCACATCCGGATACGGCGGCGAGCGGGACCGCCGCCGCCGCCGCGATCACTGCTCGGCGTGTCGGTTCTGCCGCCACGGAGCCTCCAGCCGGTGCCGCACCCCCCTTGCCTGCGCGGGCTCTAGCATGCCATGCGCGGCGTGGCAGCGGAGCGACCGGCATGCGGCGGCGCGGGCAGCGGTCCCAGCAGCTCCCGGCGCGGTTAATCTAGAGGCGGAGCATACAACAGCACAGGTCGCGGGCGAGGAGGTCGTGATGCACGGTGACTCGCGTCACGGTTCGCCGCGGTCGCCGTCGCGGGGGGCCGCCGCGGACACCGGGCGGATCGCCGGCCTGCTTGAGCCAGTGGTTACTGCCATGGGAATGGATCTGGAAGACGTCAGGATCACCTCGGCCGGGCGACGGCGGCTGCTGCGCATTGTGGTTGACGCCGACGGCGGGGTGAGCCTTGACGACATCGCCCTCGTGAGCCGGGAGCTGTCGGACGCACTGGACCGCGCGGCCGCGATGGGGGAGGCTTCCTACACGCTTGAGGTATCCTCGCCAGGCGTTGACCGCCCGCTGACCGAGCCCAAGCACTGGCGGCGCGCGATCGGCCGCGTGGTGACCGCCCCGCTCACCTCGCAGCCCGCCGCTGCCGCGGGTGCCCCCGCCGGTCCCGCGACCGTCACCGGACGGGTCACCGGGGCCGACTCCAGCGTGGTGCGGATCGATGTCGGCGGAGTCAGCCGTGAGTTCGGCTACTCCGAGCTCGGCCCGGCGCGGGTACAGGTCGAGTTCGCCCCGATGGGGGGCTACGACGGCGCAGACGAGGAGGGGCCCGATGGATATTGACCTGAGCGTCCTGCGCAGCCTGGAGGCCGAGAAGGACATCTCGATGGACCTGGCCATCAAGGCCATCGAGGACGCGCTCCTCGTCGCCTACCACCGGACCGACGGCGCCGCCCCCACGGCACGGGTCGAGATCAACAGGCGCACCGGCCACGTGACGGTCTGGGCCGCGGAGACCGCTGCGGACGGTGCCGTCATCCGGGAATATGACGATACCCCCGAGGGGTTTGGAAGGATAGCCGCGACCACCGCCCGTCAGGTGATCCTGCAGCGGCTGCGGGACGCCGAGGATGAACTGACCTTCGGCGAGTACGCGGGCCGCGAGGGAGACATCGTGGCCGGCGTGATCCAGCAGGGCAAGGACCCGCGCGCGGTCCTGGTGGACCTGGGCAAGCTGGAAGCCATCCTGCCGCCCACCGAGCAGGTGCCCGGCGAGCGCTACGTGCACGGCGAGCGGCTGCGGTGTTACGTGCTGCGCGTCCACAAGGGTTACCGCGGCCCGTCGGTGACGCTGTCCCGCACGCACCCGAACCTGGTCAAGAAGCTGTTCGCGCTTGAGGTGCCGGAAATCGCCTCCGGGGCCGTGGAGATCGCCGCCATTGCCAGGGAGGCCGGGCACCGGAGCAAGATCGCCGTGGTCTCGCGCCAGCCGGGCGTGAACGCCAAGGGCGCCTGCATCGGCCCGATGGGCAGCCGGGTCCGCAACGTCATGACGGAGCTGCACGGCGAGAAGATCGACATTGTCGACTACTCGCCGGACCCGGCCGAGTTCGTGGCGCACGCCCTTTCCCCCGCCCGGGTCTCCCGGGTGAACGTGGTGGATCCCCAGGCGCGCGTGGCGCAGGTGATCGTGCCCGACTACCAGCTGTCGCTGGCCATCGGCAAGGAAGGCCAGAACGTCCGGCTCGCGGCGCGGCTGACCGGCTGGCGGATCGATATCCGGCCGGACAGCCCGGGTGCCGAGGCGGCCGTGGCATCGGCCGTTCCCGAGGACGCCGGACGGGGCCGCGAGGGCGGGGAGGGCGCCCGCCGCGTGGACGGGGCCCTGGCGAGCGCGGTCAGCGATGCCCCGGGCTCGGCCGCGGGCACCGCGCCCGCTGCCCCGGACGCATAGCCGGCCGCCCCGGGGCGGCTCGCTTATGGGGGTTGACGGGGGGTCGTCCCCCTAGGGCCGGCACTGTAAACTTGACGGAGATGGGCACCCGGCATCCGGAGCAGGTTCGGCACGCGCCAGCGATCCGCACCTGCGTGGGATGCGGGGCCCGTGTGGTGAAGTCCGACTTGCTTCGCCTGGTTGCGGCGGGGAACGAGATCGTCCCTGACGCGCCGGCGCGAAGACCGGGCCGGGGTGCGTACCTGCATCCCAGCCAGGGATGCTTTGAGAAGGCGCAGCGCCGCCGGGCGTTCGCGCGGGCGCTGCGGCTGCCCGGCCCGTTCGGGACTGGCGCGGTCGTCGAGTATCTTGGGCAGGCGCGACCTGTTCTGCCGGGCGATCTCCGGACGGACGGCAATGGCGGGGAGAGGGAGCAGGGCGAGCAGGGCGGATAAGCAGGGCCGCGGCAACACGGCCCGGGAAAGCAGGCTGAGATTGCGATGAGCGACCGATGAGCATGCGGCGATGAACAGCAGAAGCTGACGCCGGACGGAGCACGCGCTGCCCCGGCCGGCTGATGGGTCCGGCCGAGCCGGATCGAGTAGAGGGAGCGCAGTGGCGAAAGTCCGGGTATACGAGCTCGCGAAGGAGTTCGGCGTAGAGAGCAAGGCCGTCATGGCCAAGCTCCAGGAAATGGGCGAGTTCGTGCGGTCGGCGTCCTCGACGATCGAGGCGCCGGTCGTCCGCAGGCTCAAGGAAGCATTCGCGGTCCAGCAGCCCAAGCAGGCTCGGGCCGGCAAGACCGATGACGGCCGCGCGGCAGCGCAGGCCGTTGCCCCCGCGGCGCCGAGCGCGCCGGCGGCGGCGCCCGCAGGGGACGGCCAGGGCGGCAGCAACGGC
>JASHPR010000683.1 GCA_030038015.1 Streptosporangiaceae bacterium | reverse complement strand
ATGAGCTGGGCGAGGTCCTCGATCGAGTAGATGTCGTGGTGCGGCGGCGGCGAGATCAGGCCCACCCCGGGGGTCGAGTACCTGGTCCGGGCGATCCACGGGTAGACCTTGTGCCCGGGCAGCTGGCCGCCCTCCCCCGGCTTGGCGCCCTGCGCCATCTTGATCTGCAGGTCGCTGGCGTTGACCAGGTACTCGCTGGTCACCCCGAACCGGCCGCTGGCCACCTGCTTGATGGCCGAGCGCCGCAGGTCCCCGTTCGGGTCGGGGGTGTAGCGATCCGGGTCCTCACCGCCCTCGCCGGTGTTGGACCGGCCGCCCAAGCGGTTCATCGCGATCGCCAGGGTCTGGTGCGCCTCGGCGGAGATCGAGCCGTAGGACATCGCCCCGGTCGAGAACCGGCGCACGATGCTGGAGACCGGCTCCACCTCGTCGATGGGCACCGGCGCCCGCGCGGCCGCGGCGGGGCCGTCCACGCCGCGGATGCGCAGCAGGCCGCGCAGCGTCATCAGCCGCTCCGCCTGGTCGTCCACCAGCCTGGTGTACTCGGCGAAGATCTCCCGCTGCCGGGTCCGCGTCGCGTGCTGCAGCTTGAACACCGTCTCCGGGCTGAACAGGTGCGGCTCGCCCTCGCGGCGCCACTGGTACTCGCCGCCGGTCTCCAGCCTGCGGTGCGCCGGGCGGGCGCCGCGGGGCGGGAAGGCCCTGGCATGCCGGGCCGCCGTCTCGGTGGCGAGCTGGCCGAAGCCGACGCCGCCGAGCCGCGACGGGGTGCCGGCGAAGCAGGCCCCGATGACCTCGTCCCCGATCCCGATCGCCTCGAAGATCTGGGCGCCGGTGTAGGAGGCCACCGTGGACACGCCCATCTTGGACATGATCTTCAGCAGCCCCTTGCCGAGGGCCTTGATGAGGTTGGCCGACGCCTTGCGGGCCGTGATCCCGTCGAGCGCGCCGGCGGCGGCCATGGCCTCCACCGACTCGATCGCCAGGTAGGGGCATACGCACGAGGCCCCGTAGCCGATCAGCAGGGCAACGTGGTGGCACTCCCGCGCGTCCCCCGACTCCACGATCAGGCCGACCCTGGTCCTGGTGCGGTCCCTGATCAGGTGATGGTGCACCGCGCCGGTCAGCAGCAGCGAGGGAATCGGCGCCAGGTGCTCGTCCGGCCCCGGGCCGCGGTCGGAGAGCACGATGATCCGGGCGCCGCGGCAGATCGCGGCCGACACCTCCGCCTGGATCCCGGCCAGCCGCTGGCGGAGCGCCGTCCCGCCGCCGGCCACCTGGTACCGGCCGTCCACGACGTGCGCGGCGAACCCGGGCAGGTCGCCGTCGTCGTTGATGTGGACGATCCGGGCGAGATCGCTGCTGCTGATCACCGGGTACGGCAGCACGATCTGGCGGCAGGACGCCGGGGTGGGGTGAAAGAGGTCGTGCTCCGGCCCGGTCGTCGACGCCAGGGAGGTGACCAGCTCCTCCCGGATGGCATCCAGCGGCGGGTTCGTGACCTGGGCGAAGAGCTGGGTGAAGTAGTCGAAGATCAGCCGCGGCCGGTCGGAGAGCACGGCGACGGGGGTGTCGTGGCCCATGGACCCGAGCGGCTCGCCGCCGCTTCGGGCCATCGGGGCCAGGATGACCCTGAGCTCCTCCTCGGTGTACCCGAACAGCTGCTGCCGGGTGACGAGCGGGGTGGCCAGCGGCGGGCGGGTGCCCGGCCGCCCCCTGGGCCGGTCCGGCAGGTCCTCGAGGTGCAGCAGCCCGGCGTCCAGCCAGTCCTGGTAGGGGTGCTCGGCGGCGAGCTGCGACTTGACCTCCTCGTCCTCGATGATCCGCCCCGCGGAGGTGTCGGCGAGGAAGATCCGGCCCGGCTGCAGCCGTCCCTTGCGGACCACCGTGGCGGGGTCCATGTCCAGCACGCCGACCTCGCTGGCCAGGACGACCAGGCCGTCACTGGTCACCCAGTAGCGGCCGGGCCGCAGGCCGTTGCGGTCCAGCACGGCCCCGATCATCGTCCCGTCGGTGAACGCGATCAGCGCGGGGCCGTCCCACGGCTCCATCAGCGTCGAGTGGAACCGGTAGAAGGCCCGCAGCGCCGGGTCCATCTCCTCGTGGTTCTCCCACGGCTCGGGGATCATCATCAGCACCGCGTGCGGCAGCGGCCGGCCGCCCATGTGCAGCAGTTCCAGGCACGCGTCGAAGCTCGCCGAGTCGCTCGCGGACTCGTCGAGGATGGGCAGCAGCCGCTCCAGGCCCCGCCCGTCGGCGTCACGTTCAATCAGGTCGGTGTGCAGCAGCGCCTCGCGGGCCCGCATCCAGTTGCGGTTGCCCCGGATCGTGTTGATCTCGCCGTTGTGCGCGATGAACCGGTACGGGTGGGCCAGCGGCCAGGACGGGAACGTGTTCGTGGAGAACCTGGAGTGCACCAGGGCCAGCGCAGAGGCGTACCTGGGGTCGGACAGGTCAGGGTAGAACTGCTCAAGCTGGAGCGCGGTGAGCATCCCCTTGTAGACGATCGTGGCCGCCGAAAGGCTCGCGAAATAGGCGCCGGCCTCGTGCTCGGCGCGCTTGCGCAGGCAGAACGCCCGCCGGTCGAGGGCGAGGCCGCCCTCGCCGCGGGCCGAGGCGACGAAAAGCTGCGCCAGGTGGGGCAGGGCGGCGCGGGCACCGCGGCCGCAGCGGCCGGGGTCGTGCGGGACGTCACGCCAGCCGAGCACGGCCAGGCCCTCGAGCGCCGCGATCCGCTCCACCGCGGCCACCGCGGCCGCGCGCTCGGCGGCCGCGGCCGGCAGGAACGCCATCCCGGCGGCGTAGTGGCCCGGCTCGGGCAGCCCGAACCCGCATGCCTCCCGGAACAGTTCGTCGGGGATCTGGGTCAGGATCCCGGCCCCGTCGCCGGTTTCCGGGTCGCTCCCCTTCGCGCCTCGGTGGTCCAGGTTCCGCAGCACGGTGAGTGCCTGCGCCACGATCTGGTGGCTGCGGCGGCCTGGCAGGTCCGCCACGAAACCGACGCCGCAGGCGTCGTGCTCGTAGCGGCTGTCGTAAAGCCCCTGAACGTCCCGTGGTGAGGCAGGCGCCATCAATACTCCTGTCGTCTCGAGCGTTCGCTTGCGTTCGGGACGACGTTGGCCCTGCGGGTGGTCGCACTGGTGCTAGCTGCTCACGGCGCCACCAATGCATTGTAACGAGCATGTTGCCTGGAATGCGATATCCCAGGTCACGACCTTGAACGTTACGCCACGGCGGGCTCCCGGACGCCAGCGGCCAGGCTGGCGGCCAGGTCACGCACCGCGGACACGCCGGTGGGCAGGTCCGGGGCGTCGAGCAGCCTGCTGACGAACGCCGACCCCACGATGACCGCGTCGGCGAAGCCGGCTACCTCGGCGGCCTGCTGCCGGTCACGGACGCCGAGCCCGACCGCCACGGGCAGGCTCGTGTGCTGCCTGACCCGGCGGACCAGCCCGGCCGCCTGACTGCCCACGGTCTCACGGGTTCCGGTGGTACCCATCAGGGAGGCGGCGTACACAAACCCGCCGCAGGCCGACGTGATCAGCTTGATGCGCTGGGCCGGCGAGCTGGGCGCGACCAGGAACACCGGGTCGAGCCCGCGCTGGGCCGCGGCCTCCAGCCACGGCCCCGCCTCCTCGGGCGTCAGGTCCGGGGTGATCATGCCGCTGCCGCCGGCCGCGGCCAGGTCCCTGGCGAACGCGGCCACGCCGTAGTGGTCGACGGGGTTCCAGTAGGTCATGACCAGCGTCGGCACGCCGGCGCCGGCCACCGCCTCCACCGTGCGCAGCACGTCAGCCACCCTGGTGCCGCCGGCCAGGGCCCGGCGGGTGGCTTCCTGGATGACCGGGCCGTCCATCAGCGGGTCGGAGTACGGCAGGCCGATCTCCACGATGTCGGCGCCGGCGGCGGCCATCGCGGTCGCCGCCTCGATCGCGCCGTCGACCGAGGGGAAGCCCGCGGGGACGTAGCCGACGAGCACCGCCCGCCGCTGCTGCGCTGCCGCCTGGAACGCCTCAGCCACCCGGCTCATTGGGGCTGCCCGGCCACGTGCCCGAAGTAGCGGGCCGCGATGTCCACGTCCTTGTCGCCGCGGCCGGACAGGTTCACCAGCAGCACGGCGTCGCCGCCCAGCTCCGGGCCGAGCTGCAGCGCCCCGGCCAGCGCGTGCGCCGACTCGATGGCCGGGATGATGCCCTCGGTCCGGCAGAGCACCGAGAACGCGTGCATCGCCTCGGCGTCGGTGACCGCGCGGTAGCTGGCCCGGCCGGTCTCGTGCAGCCAGGAATGCTCGGGGCCGACCCCTGGGTAGTCCAGGCCAGCGGAGATCGAGTGGGTTTCCAGTGTCTGGCCGTCGGAGTCCTGCAGCAGGTAGGTCCGCATCCCGTGGATCACGCCGGCCGAGCCGCCCGCCAGCGTCGCGGCGTGCCGGCCGGTGGCCAGCCCGTCGCCCCCGGCCTCGCAGCCGACCAGCCGGACGCCCTCGTCGGGGATGAACGCGTGGAACACGCCGATGGCATTGGACCCGCCGCCGACGCAGGCGATCACCGCGTCGGGCAGCCGTCCGGCCGCGGCCAGCACCTGCTCGCGCGCCTCCACGCCGATGACCCGCTGGAAGTCGCGCACCAGCACCGGGAACGGGTGCGGGCCCATCACCGAGCCGATGCAGTAGTGCGTGGTCTCGACGCTGGTCACCCAGTCGCGGAACGCCTCGTTGATGGCGTCCTTCAGGGTCCGGCTGCCGGTGCGCACGGCGGTCACCTCGGCGCCGAGCATGCGCATCCGCGCCACGTTCAGGGCCTGCCGCCTGGTGTCCTCCTCGCCCATGTACACCGTGCACTCGAGGCCGAGCAGCGCGCAGGCGGTTGCGGTGGCCACGCCGTGCTGGCCGGCGCCGGTCTCGGCGATGACCCGCGTCTTGCCCATCCGCCGGGTGAGCAGGGCCTGGCCGAGCACGTTGTTGATCTTGTGGGAGCCGGTGTGCGCCATGTCCTCGCGCTTCAGGAAGACCCGGCAGCCGCCCGCCTCGGCCGCGAACCGCGGCGCCTCGGTCAGCAGCGTCGGCCGGCCAGCGTAGCCGCGCAGCAGCGCGGCGAGCTCAGCCTGGAACGCCGGGTCGGCCTTGGCCGAGAAGTAGGCGGCGGTCAGCTCCTCAAGCGCCGACATCAGCGCCTCGGGCCCGAACTTGCCGCCGAACCGCCCGAAATGCCCGGATGCGTCGGGAACCATGGGATCGAGGAGGGCGGCGCCTCGCGCCTCTGGCTCGCTCATTTCATTGCCTCCCTCGCGGTGCGTCGCGCCGGAGGCGCGCCATTGAGCACATCGCTGGTCGTGCCGGAGGCGCGCCAGAGGCGCAGTGGGAGGCGGTCCTCGCGGCCGGGGCACCGGGGCACCGCTGACGTGGCGCCCGGCCCGGCGGCTGCGGCGTCATGGGTGAATCGACCGGGCTGGCGGAGGGTACTTCATCCTCTGTCCCCGCGCAGGGCGGGATGCGAGCCCGCGGTCACCAGGTCGGCGACGGCGGACCTGGGGTCCTTGCCGGTCACCAGGCTCTCCCCGACCAGCACCGCGTCCGCGCCCGCCGCCGCGTAGGCGAGCAGGTCGTGCGGGCCGCGGACCCCGGACTCGGCGACCTTGATGATCCCGTCCGGCAGCTGCGGGGCGAGCCGGGCGAACACGCTGCGGTCCACCTCGAGCGTGGCCAGGTTGCGCGCGTTGACGCCGATGACGGTCGCCCGGGCGTCGAGGGCGCGCGCGAGCTCGATGTCGGTGTGCACCTCGACCAGCGGGACAAGGCCGATCGACACCGCCCGCTCCACGAGCGAGACGAGGGCGTTCTGCTCCAGCGCCGCCACGATGAGCAGCACCATGTCAGCGCCGTGCGCCCGCGCCTCCCAGAGCTGGTAGGAGCTGACCACGAAGTCCTTGCGCAGCACCGGCACGCGGACGGCTTCCCGCACCGCGGCCAGGTCCTCCAGGCTGCCGCCGAACCGCCGCGGCTCGGTGAGCACGCTGATCACGCTGGCGCCGCCCGCCTCGTAGTCCATGGCGAGCGCCGCCGGGTCGGCGATGGCGGCCAGCGCGCCCTTGGACGGGCTTGCCCGCTTGACCTCGGCGATGACGGCAACGTCCGGGCCCTTGAGCGCGCCGATGACGTTGCGCGGTGCAGACGCTGCACCCGCTGCCCGCTTCAGGCGGTCGAGCGGGACAGCCCGCTGCCGTGCCGCGAGGTCGGCACGGACTCCCTCGAGGATGTCGTCGAGCACGCTCACGCGGTTCTGCTGCCCCCTCGGGTGGGATGCCTTGCGCCCACGATGGTAGCGAGAGCATCCGGGTCGTTGCGCACGGCCCCTGGCTCAGGGCGCATCGCGGGCCGCGCCCTCAGCCCGCCGCGCCGCCGCCGAGCGCGTCGGCGCCGGCCTCGCCCATCGCCGCCGGCAGGCCATCGGCGGGCGCTTCG
>JASHPR010000682.1 GCA_030038015.1 Streptosporangiaceae bacterium | reverse complement strand
GCCGCGCACTTCGCCCCTGGCGGCGCCAGCCCGGTATCGGTGGGCGCGGCGCGCATCACGCTCGGCGGCGCCGTGCTGCTCGGCCTGGTGGTCGCGCACCGCGGGTCACGGCGTGACCTGCTGGCGCTGCTCCGCTCCGGTACCGAGAGCCGGGTGAGCCTGGTGCTGGCCATGGTCAGCGTCAGCGGCTATCAGCTCAGCTTCTTCTCCGCGGTGCGGCTGACCGGCGTGGCGGCCGGCACGGTCGTGGCGGTCGGCAGCGCGCCGGTGCTCACCGGGCTGATCAGCAAGCTCACCGGCGGCGGGCCGCTGACCGCCCGCTGGATGACCGCGACCGCCGGCGCGGTCAGCGGCTGCGCGCTGCTGACGGCCAGCGGCCGCGCCGCGGGCGTCAGCCCGGCCGGGGTGGGGCTCGCGCTCGTCGCCGGGCTCTGCTACGCGGGGTACGCGGTCGCTGCGGCGCGCATGATCAGCCGCGGGAACGGGGAGACCGTCGTGATGGGCGCGCTGCTCGGCGGCGCCGCCGTGCTGCTGGCGCCGGTCCTGGCGGCCAGCTCGCCCGGGTGGCTGGCATCGGCCGGGGGCCTGACCGTGAGCCTGTACCTCGGCCTGGTCACCGCCGTCGCCGCCTACCTGCTGATCGGGCGGGGGCTGCGCACGGTGCCCGCCCCGGTCACGGTGACCCTCGGCCTGGCCGAGCCGCTCGTGGCCACGCTGCTCGGCCTGCTGGTGCTCGGCGAGCGGCTGACGGTGACCGCCACGGCGGGCCTGGTCCTGGTCTTCCTGGCGCTGGCGGTGCTCGCCCTGCCCGGGCCGGGCCGGGCCCGCCACCGGAGCGGGTTAGGGCCTGCGGCCTGGTGTGGAGGAGAATCACGACGTGGAATCCCCGCAGACGCCGCCGCTGGCACGGCCGGTACCTCCCGGGTACCGGTCGGGTTTCGCCTGTTTCGCCGGGCGGCCGAACGTCGGCAAGTCGACGCTGATGAACGCGCTGGTCGGGGCCAAGGTGGCGATCACGAGCAGCAAGCCGCAGACCACCCGGCGGGCGATCCGGGGCATCGTGCACCGGCCCGACGCCGAGCTGGTCATCGTGGACACGCCGGGGCTGCACCGGCCGAGGACCCTGCTCGGCGAGCGCCTGGACAGCCTGGTCAGGTCCACGCTCACCGAGGTCGACGTGATCGGCTTCTGCGTCCCTGCCAGCGAGCGGATAGGGCCCGGGGACAAGTACCTGGCGGGCGAGCTGGCCAGGCTCGGCAAGACGCCGGTGGTCGCCGTGGTCACCAAGGCCGACCAGGCCACCAGGCAGCAGATCGCCGCCCAGCTTGCGGCCGTCGGCCAGCTCGGCGACTGGGCGGACGTGGTGCCCGTGTCCGCCGTGTCCGGCTTCCAGCTCAACGTGCTGGCCGACGTGCTGGTCTCGCACCTGCCGGAGGGACGGCCGCTGTACCCGGAGGGCGAGGAGACCGACGAGCCCGAGCAGGTGCTCGTTGCCGAGCTGATCCGCGAGGCTGCCCTGGAAGGGGTGCGTGATGAGCTGCCGCACTCGATCGCGGTCGTGGTTGAGGACATGGCGCCCAGGGAGGGCCGCGACGATCTCGTCGACGTGCACGCGGTGATGTACGTCGAGCGCCCCAGCCAGAAGGCGATCGTCATCGGCTCGAAGGGGGCACGGCTGGCGGAAGTCGGGTCCCGTGCCCGGCGGCAGATCGAGGCGCTGCTCGGCACCAGGGTATACCTCGACCTGCGCATCAAGATCGCCAAGGACTGGCAGCGGGACCCGAAGCAGCTGCGCCGGCTCGGCTTCTACGACTGAGCGCCCGCCCGCACCGCCCTGGCCTGCGTCTGGGCGCTGGCCGCCGTGCGGTCACGATCGGGTGAAAATGCTCGACTTGGGTATCCGCCATGTCCGGGCGTGTGATGATCAGCGGGTGCCGACGGGGGGCGCCGACCGCGTGGCGGGCCCGCGAGACGGACGGGAGGGAACCGAGCTTGCTGATCATCTTTGGGCTGCGGGTGTTCTACCGCACGGTCGGGCAGGGAACGTTCCACTGCCAGCACTGCGGCGGCGACCGTGAGTACCGGCACCGCGCGGGGCGGCGCTGGCTCACGCTGTTCTTCATCCCGGTTATCCCGCTGGGCCGGGTCGGCGAGCACGTGCAGTGCGCCGTCTGCCGCACCCGCTACCGGATGAACGTCCTGTCCCTGCCCACGGCCGCCGAGATGCAGGAGGCGCTCCCGGCCGGGATGCGGGCGGCGGCGGTCGCCATGCTCCGTGCGGGCGGCGGCAGCAGCGCGCCGGCCAGGAGGCGCGCCATCGACGCGGTCAAGGGCGCCGGCCTGCCCGGTTACGACGACGCGGCGCTGGACGCCGACCTGTCCGCCGCGGCGGCGGACCAGGACCTGGCAGGGCCGGTGAACCGGCTGACCATGCAGCTGGCGGTCCCGGCCCGGGAGTGGTTCCTCGCCGAGGTGGTGCGGATCGGCCTGGCCGACGGGACGCTGTCCGGCGACGAACGGCAGGCCGCGCAGGAGATCGCCGCCCAGCTCGGGATGACCCCCGCCCAGGCGCGTGGCGTCATCTCCATGACCGAGGAAGGCGCGTCCACCTAGCCGCAGGCCGGGCGGTCCCGCGAACCGCCAGGCCAGCGGGCGCTGCCTGTCCCAGGCATGCGCGACAATGACCGGGTGGGCATCTACCGTGACGACGGCATCGTGCTGCGCACCCAGAAACTGGGCGAGGCCGACCGGATCGTCACGCTGCTCGCGCGGCGGACCGGCCGGGTCCGCGCGGTGGCCAAGGGAGTGCGGCGCACCAAGTCGAGGTTCGGCGCGCGGCTGGAGCCGTTCACCCACGTCGACCTGCTGCTGTACACGGGAAGGTCGCTGGACGTGATCACGCAGGCCGACACGGTGCGGCCGTACGGCAAGCCGTTCGCCTCGGACTACCCGAGGTACACGACGGGGACCGCGATGCTGGAGACGGCCGAGAAGCTCACCCCGGTGGAGAAAGAGCCGGCCATGCGGCAGTTCCTGCTGCTGGTCGGCGGGCTGCGGGCGCTCGGCGACGGGGCCCACGATCCCCGGCTGATCCTGGACGCGTACCTGCTCCGGTCGCTGGCCGTGGCCGGCTACGCGCCCGTGCTCGAGGAGTGCGCCACGTGCGGGACAAGGGTCGCCGACGGCACGGCCGGGGCAGAGGGCGCGGTGACCTCCACCGCGCTGCGCGCGTTCGCGTTCGCGATCGGCGCCGGCGGGCTGGTCTGCCGCTCCTGCCGGGCGCCGGGCGCCGCCACCCCGGCCCCGCAGACGGTCGCGCTGATGAGCGCGCTGCTGCGCGGCGACTGGGCGCACGCCGACGGCAGCGAGCGCCGGCACCAGGCCGAGTGCAGCGGCCTGGTCGCCGCGTACCTGCAGTGGCACCTGGAGCACTCGATCCGCTCGCTGCGCCACGTGGAGCACGCGTGAGCCGGGGACTCCCGTGAGCCGCCCGGTCCGCCCCCCGGATCCGCACCCGGGCGGCGCCACACCACCCGACCTGCCCAGGGACCTCATACCCCGGCACGTCGCCCTGGTCATGGACGGCAACGGCCGCTGGGCCAAGAAGCGCGGCCTGCCGCGCACCGAGGGCCACAAGCGGGGGGAGGCCGCCCTCTTCGACGTGATCATGGGTGCCCTCGAGCTCGGGATCCCCTACCTCTCGGCGTACGCGTTCTCCACCGAGAACTGGCGCCGGTCACCGGATGAGGTCCGCTTCCTCATGGGCTTCAACCGGGACGTCATCCACCGCCGCAGGGACCAGTTCCACGAGATGGGCGTGCGGGTGCGCTGGGCGGGCCGGCGCCCCAGGCTGTGGCGCAGCGTCATCGCCGAGCTCGAGTACGCCGAGCAGCTGACCGCGGGGAACGACAAGCTCACGCTGCAGTTCTGCGTCAACTACGGCGGCCGGGCGGAGATCGCCGACGCCGCCGCGGCGCTCGCGGCCGACGTGGCGGCGGGCAAGCTCCGCCCCGGCCGCATCAACGAGCGCGTGTTCGCCCGGTACCTGGACGAGCCGGACATCCCCGATGTCGACCTGTTCGTGCGCTCCTCGGGCGAGCAGCGGATGTCCAACTTCCTGATCTGGCAGTCCGCGTACGCCGAGTTCGTGTTCCTGGACACGCTGTTCCCCGACTTCGACCGGCGGCATCTCTGGCGCGCCTGCGAAATCTACGCGGGCAGGGAACGGCGCTACGGCGGCGCCGAGCCCAGCCCCCTCCCCGGATCGTGACCGCGGCCGCCCGGGCGGTGCCGTTCTCGTATGCTGGCCGGGTCGCTGACGGTACCGCGGATCGGGGGCCAGACGTGCGCCGCTATTCACGTGTCGTGGTCAAGCTCAGCGGGGAGGCCCTCGCCGGGCCGGTCGGCTGGGGCGTGGATCCCGCGAGCCTGGCACAGCTCGCGGACGAGCTGCTGGCCGTGCACAAGCTCGGGGTGGAGCTTGCCGCGGTGATCGGCGGCGGCAACTACTTCCGCGGCCGGATGGCCGACCGCCTGGGCATCGGCCGGGCCGAGGCCGACAACATCGGGATGCTGGGCACGGTCATGAACGCGCTGATGCTGCGCGGCGTCCTGACGGCGCGCAGCGAGTCGGACGTGCGGGTGATGACCGCGATCCCGATGGAGACCATCGCCGAGCCGTTCATCCGGCTCCGTGCGGACCGGCACCTCCGGCACGGGCTGATCGTCCTGCTGGCGGGCGGCATCGGGCAGCCTTATGTCACCACCGACTACCCCGGCGTGCAGCGGGCGCTGGAACTCGAGGCCGATGCGCTGCTGGTCGCCAAGCGCGGCGTGGACGCGGTCTATGACAGCGACCCGAACGTCGAGCCGGACGCCAAGCGCTTCACCAACCTCACCTACCGGGAGGCGATCGCCGCCGGGCTCAAGGTCATGGACGAGAGCGCGTTCGTGCTCGCCAACGAGCACCGGCTGGTCATGCACATCTTCGACGTGGCCGCGGCCGGCGCGATGGTCGCGATCTGCCAGGGCGAGGACGTCGGCACCCGGATCTCGGCCGACGACCTCGAGCCGGGCGGCTGACCGGGCGGGTCAGCGCGCCGCCTGGAACGCGGCGAGGCCGAGCAGGCGGGCGGTCGCCACCGCGCGCCCGAGTCTGCCTCTCCTGGCAAAGACACGGCCTGCCGGACGGCTCCGGTGCTGGTCACACCCCAGTGCGATATCCGGCCGGCCTGGCCCGGCGCACCGCTAAACTTGTCGCAGCGGCGCACCCCGCTGCACGGGGGAGCCGGTCAGCCGGGGAGGCGCCTGCTTCGCCGGGAACCCGCGGAAGCGGGTCTTGCCCGCCGGGGAGAGGGCGCGGGCCGTGAGCGCCAGCCGCAGCCGCCGACCGCCAGCCGGATGGAGAAATGTGATGGCACGACGCAGTGACCGCCTGGACGAGATCGTCAGCCTCAGCAAGCGACGCGGGATCGTCTACCCCTCCAGCGAGATCTATGGGGGGCTCCGGGCGTCCTGGGACTACGGCCCGCTCGGCGTCGAGATGAAGAACAACATCAAGCGCGAGTGGTGGCGCTCGATGGTGCAGGAGCGCGAGGACATCGTGGGCATCGACTCCTCGGTGATCCTGGCGTCCGAGGTGTGGAAGGCCAGCGGCCATGTCACCGAGTTCGTTGACCCGCTGACCGAGTGCCTGTCCTGCCACCGGCGGTTCCGGGCCGATCACCTGATCGAGGCCTACGAGGGGAAGCATGGGCGCCCGCCGGGGGACGGCCTGGCCGACATCACCTGCCCGCACTGCGGCACCAAGGGCGCCTTCACCGAGCCGCGCATGTTCAACGGGCTGCTCCGCACCTACCTGGGGGCGACCGAGGACGAGTCGGGCCTGGCCTACCTGCGCCCGGAGACCGCGCAGGGCATCTTCATCAACTTCCGCAACGTGCTGCAGACATCGCGGAAGAAGATCCCGTTCGGGATCGGCCAGATCGGCAAGTCGTTCCGCAATGAGATCACGCCGGGCAACTTCATCTTCCGCACCCGCGAGTTCGAGCAGATGGAGATGGAGTTCTTCGTCAAGCCGGGGACCGACGAGGAGTGGCACGAGCGCTGGATCGAGGCCCGGCTGGCCTGGTATGCCGGACTTGGCCTCAGCCGGGACAACATGCGCCTGTACGAGCACCCGGCCGAGAAGCGCTCGCACTACTCCAAGCGCACCGTCGACATCGAGTACCGCTTCGGCTTCGCCGGCGCGGAGTGGGGTGAGCTCGAGGGCCTCGCCAACCGCACCGACTTCGACCTCGCCACGCACAGCCGGGCCTCCGGCCAGGACATGTCCTACCTCGACCCGGAGTCCGGCGAGCGCTTCATCCCCTACGTCGTCGAGCCCGCGGCCGGCGTGGACCGGTGCCTGCTGGCGTTCCTGCTCGACGCCTACACCCAGGACGAGGCGCCGGACGCCAAGGGGAACATGGAGAAGCGCACCGTGCTCCGGCTCGACCCCAGGATCGCGCCGGTCAAGGTCGCCGTGCTGCCGCTGTCGCGCAACCCCGACCTGTCGCCGAAGGCCAGGGACGTGGCGGCCATCGTGCGCAAGCACTGGAACGCCGACTTCGACGACGCGAGCGCGATCGGCCGCCGCTACCGGCGCCAGGACGAGATCGGCACGCCTTACTGCGTGACCATCGATTTCGATACGCTCGGCGATCAGGCGGTGACGGTTCGCGAGCGAGACTCCATGAAGCAGGAGCGGGTCGGGATCGACACCCTCGTGCCGTACCTTTCTGAACGCCTGGCGACCTGCTGAGCTGGCCAGCCAGCGCAAGCCATGGGTGACGACCTCCGCCACGTGGAGGCGGTGCCCTGACCGTGGCCCCGAAGGCGGTTTGCGCGGGTTTGGCCACACCGGAGAGCGGCCTGGGCGACGTCTTCCAGCCCCGGGTAAATCTCGATAATCTTGATAGGGAAGATTGACTTTTCCGGGACGGCCGGGCACGCTGGAGTCATGGCGCTTCTCCACAGCATCAAGCGTCGCTACGTGGACCTGCTCCTCGTGGCGAGCGCGACCTGTCCTGGCGCAGGCGACGCCGCGGTGCTCTGCGCTGGCTAGCAGGCCGGCCTAGCCGCCCCGGCGCTGGCGGCAGCAAACCAGCCGCCCGAGTTCCGGCACCGATCCCAACTCCCACCCCCGTCCTGGGCACCGGCCTGTTCCGCATGCCCGGGACCGTCCCGGCACGTCCCGTCCGCGATTCCACGAGTCGAAAGGCACCCTCATGACCGACACCATCGGCACTCCCGTCCGGATCGGCATCCGCAGGCTGGCAGGCAACATCGGCGCCGAGATCACCGGAGCCGACACCGGAGCCGAGCTGAGCGATGAGACGGTCGCCCAGATCCGCCAGGCGCTGCTGGAGCACAAGGTGGTCTTCCTGCGCGGGCAGAGCCTGAACTACCGCCGCCAGGTGGCGTTCGCCGAGCGGCTGGGCCCGCTCACGCTGGGCCACCCGACGCTGGCGTCCCCGCCAGACCAGCCCTTGCTCGAGGAAATCGACTCGCAGAAGGGCACCCGGGCGAACCACTGGCACACCGACGTGACGTTCGTCGACAGGCCGCCCGCGTTCACCTTGCTGCACGCCGTCGTGATCCCGCCGCTGGGCGGCGACACGATCTGGGCGAACACCGTGACCGCCTACGAAAGCCTCCCGGCCGAACTGCGCGACCTGGCCGACCGGCTCCGCATCGTGCACACCAACGCCTACGACTACGCGGTCTGGACGGCTCGCGAAGCACGTGAGGACGACGCGTGGCTGGCCCAGCGCAAGGAGTTCGTGTCGACCGTGTACGAGACCGAGCACCCCGCGGTCCGGGTCCACCCGGAGACCGCGGAGCGGTCGCTGGTCCTCGGCGGCTTCGCGCGCAGCGTCGCCGGATTCTCGCCGCAGGCAGGCAGGGACCTGATCCGGATCCTGCAGGAGTACGTCACCAGGCCGGAGAACACCGTCCGGTGGCAGTGGCGGGTCGACGACCTGGCGATCTGGGACAACCGTGCCACCCAGCACTACGCGATCTTCGACTACGGCACCGAGCACCGGCGCGGCGAGCGGGTCACGGTGGCAGGGCCAGCCCCGGTCGGTGTCGACGGCCGTCCCAGCGTGGCGCTGAAGGGGGACGCGTCAGCGTACTACGCGGGCGTGCCGGGCTGACGCCGGCGGAGCCAGGAGAGGAGGGCAGCAGTGAGCAGCTCAGCCGATGTCAACGTGCCGACGACCAAGCCGGTGCCCCGCTACAAGCGCCGGAGACGGCGGATCTACGGCGTTCTGGCCGTCACCGCGGCCGTCGCCATCGCCCTGATCGCGTGGGGGGTCACCGGGGCAAGCTCAGGGTCGGCGGCACTGCCGAACTTCACGATCTCGGTCAGCCAGGGCACCGTGGCCAGCCCGGACAGCATCATCGAGAGCCAGGCATCGCTGGCCAGGACCATCCCCGCGCACCTGCACTACGTCCCCTTCGACGCCGGGGTCACCGCCATCGCCGAGATGAAGAGCGGCTCCGTGCAGGCGATCAGCGGGGTCGGCAACCCGCCAGCCACCGCGGCCATCGGGATCAACACCGGGGTCACGGTGGTCATGGGCTGGGGTTTCGATGACGACCAGCTGCTCGTCCCGTCGTCGGTCACCTCGCCGGGCCAGCTGGCCGGCAAGTCCGTAGGTGTCCTGGTCGGCTCGTCCGAGGACTACGAGCTCCTGGGCTACCTGGCGCTGGAGCACCTGACCGGCAAGGTCAAGGTCGTCAGTTTCGCCAGCGAGCCTGCGGCGGGCGCGGCCGCCCTGTCCGGCGCGATCGACTCGGCCTACGTGTACGGCGCCCCCGCGGCCGACCTGATCGCGAAGGGCTATCACTCGCTGGTCGACGCCGAGCAGATCGCCAGGCTCGGCATCCCCGGCCTCGACGTCATAGCGGTCGCGACCAGCGTCATCAACAGCGATCCCACGCTCGTGCAGGACTACGTGTGCGCCGAGGTGC
>JASHPR010000065.1 GCA_030038015.1 Streptosporangiaceae bacterium | reverse complement strand
GGCGCCTGGGCGGGCGGCAGCTGGCCGGGCGGCGGGCCCGCGGGCGCCGCCATCGGCAGCCCGTTCCTGGCGTGCGTGACGGCGCGGAGGAACTCGCCGGCGTTGCCGGGCCGCAGGTCGGGATCCCGGTTGGTGGCCAGCGCCACCAGCGCGTCCAGCGACCGCGGCAGGCCGGGCACCACGCTGGACGGTGCCGGCACCGCGTCGCTGACGTGCTTGTGGGCCACCGCGAGTGGGGTCTCGCCGGTGTGCGGCTGCTCGCCGGTGAGCATCTCGTACAGCATCACCCCGGCCGCGTACACATCGGTGCGAGCGTCGGAGACGCTGCGCGTCACCTGCTCGGGCGCCAGGTACGCGGCCGTCCCGATGATCAGCCCGGTCCTGGTGTGGCTGGCCCCCGATGCCGCCCTGGCCAGCCCGAAGTCGGCGACCTTGATCGTGTTGCCGCTGCCGAGCAGCACATTCTCCGGCTTGACGTCGCGGTGCACGATGCCCGCCTCGTGCGCGGCGGCGAGCCCGGCCAGCACGCCGGCGATGATGTCCAGCGCCTCGTGCGGGGCGAGCCTGCCCCGGGCGCGCATGAACTCCCGCAGCGTCTGGCCGGGGACGTACTCCATGACCAGGTACAGGATGTCCCCGTCGCCGCCCTGGTCGTAGACGCCGACGACGTTCGGGCTGGACAGCCGGGCCACCGACCGGGCCTCGCCGGTGAACCGCCGGGCGAAGTCCGGGTCGCGGGCCAGTTCCGCGTGGGCGACCTTCAGCGCGACCGTGCGGTCAAGCTTGGTGTCGGTGCCCAGGTAGACGGTGGCCATGCCGCCGCGGGCGATCCATGAGCCCACCCTGTATCGGCCGTCGAGCAACTGCCCGGCGTGGAGGCGGGAAAGGGTGGTGTCCATCGGGAGCAGTGTAAGGGCCGCCGCGAGTGCGTGCGCGCCTAACGGCGGCGCCGCAGCGGTGTGATATCCGCAGGTGACGGGGCTGTTGCGGAAAGTGGCCATAGTAGCCTGCCCGGCAGGTGCAGGCCGAGGATGCGAGGTGGCGCGTGGGCCAGGCGGAGGTGGCCACCCCGGGGCGGATCGTGGTGGCGGGCGGCGGCCTGGCCGGCCTGCGCACCGTCGAGGAGCTCAGGGCCAGGGGGTACGCGGGCGCGGTGACGCTGGTGGGCGCCGAGGCGCGGCCCCCGTACGACCGGCCGCCGCTGTCGAAGCGGCTGCTGGCGGGCGAGATCGCCGACACCACGCTGCGCGATGACCTGACTGCGCTCGGTGCCGACATGCGGCTCGGCGAGGCGGCGACCGGCCTCGGCGACGGGGTGCTGCGCACCGAGCGGGGCGAGCACCGGTTCGACCGGCTGGTGCTGGCCACGGGGGCCACGCCGGTCGCCCTGCCCGGCGAGGGCAGGCAGCGGTTCCTGCGCACCCTGGACGACGCGCTGGAACTGCGCTCGCTGCTGCGCCCCGGGCTGCGGCTGGCGATCGTGGGCGCCGGCTGGATCGGGGCCGAGCTGGCCACGGCGGCCGCGGCGCACGGCTGCCAGGTGACCGTGGTCGAGGCCGCGGCCGCGCCGCTGGCCACGGCCGTTGGCGCGGCGGTCGGCGCGCTGACCGCGGCGTGGTACCGGGAGGCCGGCGTCGCGCTCATGCTGGGCCAGCCGGTCGAGTCGGTGCAGCCCGGGGGGCTGGCGCTCGGCGGGGGCGGCTGGCTGGCCGCCGACGAGGTCGTCACCGCCGTCGGGGTCCGGCCGGCGGTCGGCTGGCTGGACGGCTCAGGCGTCGAGGTGGACAACGGGGTCGCCGTGGACGAGCAGCTGCGCACCTCGCTGCCCGGGGTCTACGCCGCGGGCGACTGCATGGCGTTCTGGTCGGTGCGCTACCAGCGGCGGCTCCGGTTCGAGCACTGGGACGTCGCCCTCCGCTCGCCGGCCGTCGCCGCGGCCAACCTGCTCGGCGGCGCGGGCGCCTACGATCCCGTTCCGTATTTCTGGTCTGAGCAGTTCGGGCGGATGATCCAGTACATCGGCTTCCACGGCGCGGCCGACCGGCTGCTGCTGCGCGGCGACCCGGCGTCCCCGCAGTGGTCGGCGTGCTGGCTGGCCGGTGACCGCCTGGCGGCGCTGCTGGCCGTGAACGCGCCGCGGGACCTGGCCCAGGCCCGGCGGGCCATCCAGGCGGCTGACCGGGTCGACGCGGGCCGGCTCGGCGACCCGCGGATCCCGCTGCGCGACGCCGTCATCGGCTAGCCGCCCAGCGCCTCCGGGGCCGGCAGCAGCGGGGGCTCGAGCAGGCGCAGCGTTGCCGCGTCCGCGTCAAGCTCCGCCGCCACGCCGACCGGGAACGTCTGGAAGTAGCCGCCGTGCCCCACGTTGGCCCAGGCGATCATCGGCACCCCGAGGCCGCCGAGGCGCTCGGCGAGGATCTCCTCGACCGCCGCCGGCTCCCCGCAGCCGGTGAACGTGCCGGCCACGATCCCCGCGACGCCGTCCAGGTACCCGGACCTGCGCAGCTGGGTGAGCATGCGGTCCAGCCGGTAATCCTGCTCGTTCTCCTCCTCGACGAGGAGGATGCCGCCGCGGGCGGGCCGGGAGGTGTCCGTGCCGAGCGACGACGTCAGCAGGGTCAGGTTCCCGCCGAGGGTGACGCCGCGGGCGGCGCCGCCCGCCAGCGGCGTGGCCGCCGGGTAGCGGATCTCGGTGGCCCGCTCCGGGTGCATCAGCGTGCGGAGCATCGAGGCGAAGGAGTAGTGGATGGCCGCGCCCGACGACACGACCATCGGGCTCAGCAGGGATGCCCAGCCGAGCTTGCCGGCGACCGCCTCGAGCACGGCGGTCACGTCCGAGTAGCCGGCCAGCACCTTCGGCGGCAGCCCGGCGATGCCGTCCCAGTCCATGGCCTCCAGGGTGCGCTGGGCCCCGGAGCCGCCGGTGGCGAAGATGACGCCGGCGATGCCCGGGTCGGTCAGCGCGGACCGCAGGTCCGCTGCGCGCATCCGGTCGTCGCCGGCCAGGTAGCGCCGCATGCTGCCCCGGTCGGTCGCCGACGGGTAGACCACGGGGTCGAGCCCGGCGAACCGCAGCACGTCGAGGCCGATGGCGAGCTGGGCCGCCGGGGCGGGGCTGCTGACCGAGAGCACGGCGACCCGGTCGCCGGCCCGGAGCGCCGGAGGCCGCGCGAGCGCGGCGGGTGGCCTGTGGGCGTCGGGAGGCGTCATCCAGCGGGCTCCTGTTCCTGGGGCAGACTCGATGGTTTCATCGAGGCGGGGAGGTGACCGGCGGCCCGGCCGCCGGCGGTGTTTGACGGGAGCCTCATTGTGGGAAACTCTTCTGACGTGGCACAGATCGACCCCCCGGCCGACGCCATCGTCGGTGACTGGCTGACCATCCCCGAGGTTGCTGACCGGCTCGGGCTGCCGGTGAGCCGGATCAAGCAGCTCCTCCGCGACCGCAAGCTGCTCGCGGTCCAGCGCCCGAGCGGCGAGTTCAGCGTGCCGGCGGCGTTCTTCGACGGCGACCAGGTCGTGCGCGGCCTGCACGGCACCCTCACCCTGCTGTTCGACTGCGGCTTCGACGAGGCAGAGGCGCTGCGCTGGCTGTTCACCGCGGACGAGTCGCTGCCGGGCACGCCGATCCAGGCGATCGCCGAGCACCGCGGCACCGAGGTGAACCGGCGGGCCCAGGCGCTCGCGTTCTGACCCCGGCCGGTTCGGTCATTCGCTCCGCGCGGTCGCGATGACGGCCAGCTCGGCCAGGGCCAGCCGGGCCTCGCCGGGCATCGGCGCGCCGTCCAGCGCCGCCAGCCCCTCGGCGACCCCGGCGTCGATCATCCGCTCGCACTCGGCCACGGCGCGGGTCTGGGTCAGGACCGAGCGGATCTCCTCCGCGCCCGCCTCATCGAGCAGCGGGTCACCGAGCAGGCGGTCGAGCAGCTCGCGCTGGCCCGCGCTGGCCCGCTGCCGCGCGAGCGCCACCAGCACCGTGCGCTTCCCCTCGCGCAGGTCACCGCCGGACGGCTTGCCCGTCTGCGCCGGGTCGCCGAACACCCCGAGCAGGTCGTCGCGGAGCTGGAACGCGACGCCGACGCCTGCGCCGTAGCCGGCGCATGCCGTGGTGAGCTCCGCGCCCGCCCCGGCCAGCGCCGCGCCGAGCTGCAGCGGGCGCTCGACCGTGTACCCGGCCGACTTGTACCTGGCCACCCGCAGCGCGCTGGCGACCGTGCCGTCGCCCGCGGCCTGGCCGAGCAGGTCCAGGTACTGGCCGCAGACCAGCTCGGTGCGCATCGTGTCCAGCACCGGCTGCCCGCGCCGCAGCGCGGCGGCCGCCAGGCCGCTGGCGTGAAACAGCTCATCGGTCCAGGCCATCAGCAGATCGCCGGCGAGGACCGCCGCCCCGGTGCCGAACGCGTCGGCCGAGCCGCGCCAGCCGGCCTCCGCATGCCGGGCGGCGAGCCTGCGGTGCACCGACGGCTGGCCGCGCCGGGTGTCGCTGCCGTCGATGAGGTCGTCGTGCACGAGCGCGCTGGCGTGCAGCAGCTCGAGCGCCGCGGCCGCCGCGTGGACCTGCGGGCAGTCCTCGCCGCCCGCCGCGCGCCAGCCCCAGTAGCAGAACGCCGGGCGCAGCCGCTTCCCGCCGGACAGCAGCCCGGTGATCGCGTCCATCCACGGCGTGAGGTCCGGGGCGATCGCGGCGAGCACGCCGCGCTGCCGTTCAAGGAACTCGTCAAGCGCGGCTCCGACCTGGGCACGGATCGCGGGAAGGCCAGCGTGGCTGATCGCCATGCTGGCGAGACTAGCCCGGCACGGCGATCGCTCTGGCGCGCCGGCCCGGGATCCGCCGGTGACGACCGGTACCTTCTAGCAGTGCGCCCGGGGATCCGCGGACGGGGGAATGCCCGGGTTGTGATTCCGGCGCGTTATGCCACCCTTGTAGCTAACTGCTCCGCGGAGGAGAGCATGACCACCGAGGACCAGCAGGCCCCGCCGGGCATCGACCCGGCGACGCCGAGCCCGGCACGGCTGTACGACTACTACCTGGGCGGCACGGATAACTTCCCGGCGGACCGGGAGGCCGCCGAGCGGATCCGGGCCCGGATGCCGGAGCTGGCCGACGCGGCGTGGGCCAACCGGGGGTTCCACCAGCGGGCAGCCCTGTGGATGGCGGGCACCGCCGGCATCCGCCAGTTCCTCGACATCGGGTCGGGCCTCCCCACGCAGAACAACACGCACCAGGCGGTGCAGAAGGTGGTCCCCGAGGCCCGCGTCGTGTACGTGGACAACGACCCCCTGGTCCGGGCGCACGCCAGCGCCCTGCTGACCGGCGAGGGGAGCACCCGGTTCATCACGGCCGACCTCCGCGACCCTGACAGCGTGCTGGACCATCCGCAGGTGCGCGAGCTGATCGACTTCACCCAGCCGGCCGGGCTGCTGATGACCGCCGTGCTCCACTTCGTGGCCGACGGCTCGGACCCCTACGGCCTGGTGGCGCGCTACGTGGCCGAGCTGGCCCCGGGCAGCTACCTGGCGCTCACCCACATCACCGCCGACCAGAAGCCGCCCGCGGCCGTCCAGGCCATCCTGGATATCTACTCCCGCGCCACGGAGCGGATCTACATGCGAACCCGGGCGCAGGTGGCGCGGTTCTTCGACGGCCTCGAGCTGGTTCCGCCGTACGACGGCGCGCCCGCGGCCGTGACGTACGCCGGCGAATGGGGCGCCGAGGACGCGGCGCTCGCCGACAGCGACGGGTCCCGGTGGTCGTACGGGGCGGTCGCCCGCCGGCCCTGAGCGGCCGCCCGCGGGCCAGCAGCCGCCCGCGGTCCCCGAGCGGCCGGGATACCGGCCCTGAGGCGGCGAGGACACCGCACGCAACGGCCCCGGCGGTCCCCGATAACCTGTCGGTATGCCGCAGAGCCAGCTCGCCGTGGCGCCAGTGATCAGGGACCTGCTGGCGTCCGGGACTCCGTCGTACTCGTTCGAGTTCATGCCGGCGAAGACCGAGGCGGAAGAACTGCAGCTGTGGCGGGCGATCCGCCAGCTGGAGCCGCTCCGGCCGACGTTCGTCTCGGTGACCTACGGGGCGGGCGGATCGACCCGCGACCGCACGATCCGGGTGACCGGCAGGATCGCGGAGGAGACGACGCTCACCCCGGTCGGGCATTTCACGGCCGTGAACCACTCCGTGGCCGAGCTGCGCCGCCTCATCGGCTCCTACGCGGCGGTCGGCGTGCGCAACGTGCTGGCGCTGCGCGGCGACCCGCCGGGGGACCCGAATGCGGAATGGGTGCCGCACCCGCAGGGCCTCCGCCACGCGGCCGAGCTGGTGCAGCTGATCCGGGCATCCGGCGACTTCTGCGTCGGCGTGGCCGCGTTCCCCGAAGGGCACCCCCGGTCGCCCGACCCAGAGTCGGACATCGCGTACTTCGTGGCCAAATGCAACGCCGGGGCCGACTTCGCCATCACCCAGATGTTCTTCTACCCGGAGGACTACCTCAGGCTGCGGGACAGGGTGGCGGCGCAGGGCTGCGGCGTGCCGATCATTCCCGGCATCATGCCGGTCACCAGCGTGCGCACGCTGGAGCGGATCGTGGTGCTGTCCGGGGCCAAGTTCCCGCCAAGCCTCGCGGAGCGGCTGCACGCCGCGGGCGAAGACCGCACCGCCGCCAGGAAGATCGGCGTGGATTACGCCGCCAGCCTCTGCGAGCGGCTGCTCGCCGAGGGGGTGCCTGGACTGCATTTCTGCACCCTGAACGGCTCGCGGGCGACCCAGGAGATCTATCAGCAGCTCGGGCTTGTGCAGCGCGCTGCCGCGCCCGGCCGCAGCGGGAGCGCGGCCCCCATGACCGCGTACGGCACCGGGGAGCCGGGGAAGCTGTAGCCGGTCAGCAGGTCGGCGAACCCGAGACCGCGGTAGAGCCGCCTGGCCGGCGATTCCGCGTCCTGCGTGGAGAGGACGGCGGTGCGCTCCCTGCGGCCCTCGGCGAGCCCGAGCACCAGGCTGGTGCCGATGCCGCGGCGGTGGAAGTCCGGGTGCACGTGCACCTCGGCGATCTCCAGCGAGTCGTCCAGCCACCCGGCGGCGAGCGCCCGCCCGGCCTTGGCGGCCAGCGCCGCCGCGACGACGTCGTGCCACCACTGGCCGTCGGCGCCGCGGAAGCCGTAGCTGAACCCCACGATCTGCCCCGGGCGCCCGGGCCGGCCGTCCGCGTCGGCGGTGACGGCCAGCGCGCGGAAGCCCCGGTAGCTGGCGTGCCGCTGCATGATCGAGCGCCGGCCAGGCATCAGCGCCGGGTCGGGCCGCATCGCCGCCTGGTACACGCGGGCGAGTGCGTCAAGCTCGGCCACGAACGCGGCCTGGCTGAGTTCCCGCGTCGGTACGGGCAATGGCACGCCGGCAAGCGTATGCCAGGCCCGCCC
>JASHPR010000681.1 GCA_030038015.1 Streptosporangiaceae bacterium | reverse complement strand
CGGCAACGAGCGGGTGCGGGTGGTAGCGGTCAAGACGGGCACGTTCTACGGGCAGGCGATGACCGCCGGGGACATCTACACCATCGCCGGGGACGGCACGCCGGGGTTCTCGGGAGACGGCGGCCTCGGGGCCAGCGCCGAGCTCAGCGGCCCGGAAAGCGTGGCCGTCGACGGCGCCGGAAACGTGGTCATCGTCGACACCGATAATGAGCGGATACGGGTCGTGGCGGGCTGACCAGCATCAGGCCGGTCAGGCCACTGGCCCGGTAACCGTCACCAGCGTCCCGTATGTGATCAGGTTCCAGACGTTCTCGCCAACGCCGGGGCCGTCCCCGTCGTACGGGAGCTCGACGCAGCCGAGCGACTGGTACCACCCGTAGCCACCGCGAAGGAACGCGTGCACCGCGTCGCCGCCGTTGAAGTAGGACACCCAGTACACGGTGTCGTCGTAAGGCGTGCCATCCGGGTTGGTGCCAATCATCTGGGTGACCGTGTAGCGCAGGTAGACGGGGAAGGTGCCGTCCACGGTGGGGCTGGCCGCGATGCCCGTGTTCACCGGCGAGGTGATCGCCAGTTGGCCGTTGTGGTACAGGTCCAGGGTCTCGGTGCCTGCCTGTGACACCCACACGTAGGTATAACCGTGCTGGTTCTGCTCGCCCTTGGCGATCGCGGTGAGCAGGTATGACCACACCTGCGGGCCGGCGTCGCCGTCCATCGTCAGGCCCTGGTCGTACTCGAAGGTACGGATCGCGCCGTCGATGATCTCGTTGTCGGTCCCGACCGACCACTGGCTGGTCAGCGTGGCCGGGTACCCGGAGTCGAAGCTGAAGGTGCCAGACGGCGGGTCGTACGCGGCGGCGAGCTGCGCGCTGGCGTTAGTGGCAGGGACGTCACCAGAGGAGCTCGCCGGCGTCCAGCTCACCGGGATGTACCCGAGCTGCGACAAGAGCTCGTCCAGCCGGAGAACGGAGTACTGGCCGGTCGTGAAGCTGAAGCTCGTGGCAGCGGTGGTGGCCGTGCCGGCCGGCGCGGCGATGTTCACGGTCACGTGGGTGTCTTCGGTGAAGCCCACCTGCGGGGTGAAGGTCACCTTTTCCCCGGAGACCTGCCAGCTCCCCGCGATGCTCGGAGACAACGTGGGCAGCGGGGTGTGCTTGGTGACACGTCCCGAGTACACGACAGTGATCGGGGAGGTGCCGTTCACGCCCGTCGACCCGTTGCCCGGGCTGACGGAAACCACGCTGACCGGTTTGGCCTTCTTCTTGTGGCCCGCTTTGTGGCTCGCTACCGCGCTCGAGCTGGCCGCCACGATCACCAGCGCGACCGCGATCACAGCCGCAGCACCTGCCGCCGTGGCGATCTTCCAGGACGGCCGCCGCGCGCCGCCCACGAGGTTAGTGATCCAGTTGCCGCTTCCTGCTCCGCCGCCCGCGGCCATGATCCCAGCGCCCTCGGCCCCGGCGCCCGCGATCGTGCCGGGAACTATGTCGACAAGCGTGGCTGCGGGGTCCTCGGCGGAAGCGATGGGCTCGGCCGCCGCGAAAGCATCGGCTGCGGCGACAGGCTCTGCCGCGGCAACGGGCTCGGCGGTCGGCAGCGCCTCGGTAACGGCGGCCGGAGTGGTCTCAGGTGACTCGTTGGTATCAGTGGTCTCGGCTATGTCATCATCTCCGTCGGCACCGGCCTCTTGCCAGGAGCCGAATCCGTCCACAGGTGCTTCATCCCCGGGTCCCGCTTCGTCCACGTGGCCTGCGGCGCCCACGGCCTCAACCTCCGCCTCGGCGGACTCACCCACGTCGTTGTGTTCGTCAACCTGAATCGCTTCGCTGGGGGCCGTCACCCCATGCCTGTCGTCATCCCTGTCGTCAGCCTCCACTGCGTGCTCATCGGACCCTTTGTCTCGTAGCGCCACCGCACTGTCCCGTCGCCCCAGATGACCCTTAGCTTCCGCGGTCCACCGTGTCCGCGAGCATCCAGTCTAGGAGCGGATCTCTCAAAACGGGCGTACATATCCCCCCATCCGGTGTTCCGGCCGGGGCTGATAGCCCAGGATCAGGCGCGTGCCTGGCCCGGCGGCTGCCATGCCGAGCCGGGTATGGCTCGTCGGGTTTATCTCGCAATTCGTCGTGGCAGCCGGGCTTGTTCCGGTCGCGGTCCAGAGGTTCCATGAGGCCTGGGCGGGGGAGAGGCGGACGGCGCGGATGGCGGGCAGCAGGCCGGCGAGGGCGCCGATGAGCAGCGCGGCGGCGAGGCGGCCCGGGCGCTGGCGGGGACCCGGACGTGCCGGTCGCCCAGATCTGTGCGGCACGCGGACTTGTTACCCAGCGGTAGCAAAGCGTAAAGGGCGGATAGTTGGTGCGCGCAGATGAGCCAATTCGGCGCGCAACCCCCCGCGCACGCCGAGGGTGCCGGGTTCCATCGCGTGCAATGCCTGGTCATTCCCCGGGAGGGAAGTCCGTCGAGGCGGCCAGGCCGGTCTGCGCTTCGAGGCTGGCGATGCGGTCTTTGAGCCTGGAGGGCTTGCGAACCCAGTATGATGCGCAGGGGGTTGCTGGCCGACGCCGGCGATGATGGCGGCCATGCGGCTGGGTCGCCTGGGCGATGGCGCAAGCGCGAGGAGCACGGCCACACGATGCCAGCGCCGGTGCTGGAGCCGGTATATGTCCGGTTCCGGTTACGTCCCGGCGTTGCCCTGCCAAGTGCCGTCGTCAGGGCTGGCGGTCCCGGGCGGATGCAGGTGCGTGCTGAAGAATGCGAGGATGCGGCGGCGAGCGTCTTGCGCCGGGGCCTCGTGGTATCCGTCTCCTGGCATGAGCCGGCCTAGGACCGCGAACAGGACTGGTGCCTTGTCCCCGGCGCCTTCATGGTCGTTGAGGAATGCGTGCCCGGCCTGCGGGTACTCCTTCACGTCATGCTTGACCCCTGCAGCCGTCAGCGCCTTGTCCAGGCGGGCCGCCGCTCCCCGGAGGGAGCGGTCCCTGCCGCCATAGCTTCCGGCGATGGGGCATGCCCCGGCGAGGAAACTGGCCGTGTAGGCATGCCTGGAGGCGGTGCCGTAGTTGACGCTCGATGCGGCGAACCCGCGCTCTGGCGCGAGCAGCAGGGCCAGCCCGCCGCCCATGCAGTAGCCGATCACGCCGATCGTACTGGAGCAGTCCTGCCGGGCCTGCAGCCATGCGCGCGCAGCCTCGATGTCCGCGAACACCCCGCCGCGCCGGTCGCGTGCATCGCGCATGATCGAGATCATGCAGGCCACCGTCCCCCGGCCGTGGAACAGGTCCGGTGCCAGGGCCAGGTATCCGTGGCCGGCCAGCCAGTTGGCCTGGTTCCTCAGGTCCTGGCTCATCCCCAGCGCGTCGTGGATGACCACGACACCAGGCCACGGCCCTGACCCGTCTGGCGCCGCCAGATAAGCCGGCCGCCCGCCCGGGCCTGGAATCATCACCTCAGCCACGTCCGCCCGGCCCTCCCTTCCCTGGTCGTCCCTGGGGGCTCATCATCTGCGGTGCGCGGCAGCTCTCGCCAGAGCCCAACGTCCGGTTCGCCCCGACCGCGGTGGCCTGGCCCTGGCCGGCATCCAGCAGATCCAGCTGCCGCCGGTCCCGGCGCCGTCAGTCCCAGTGGAACAGCCGCCGGGCGCTGAGCGCCGCGCTGAGGACGAACGCCGCCACGACGATGGGGCATTGGGGCCCGGGTGCCCGTGAGAGTTTCCCGTCGCCGGTGAGCAGGGTCGTGTTCCCGCACCGTCTCGCTGACCCCGGCCGGCTGCCGGTCGCGACCGCCGCGCCGTGCCCACCCGGCGGCGCCCGGTGACCGCCTGGCTGCCCCGGCACGCCCCCGCGGCTGAAGCGATCCTCGCAGCGGGACGTGACCCGGTCCGCAGCACCTAGCCCCACCGGCCCGCTCGCCGCCGTTTGGCTTAGGCGATCAGCGTCTCCGTGACGGCGCGCCGCGGGGTGGTGCCGGCCGGGCGGCCGCCCCGCCCAAGGCGGAGCAGCATCTGCGGGTAAGCGCCGTCGGTGAACTCGGCGCGGATGCGCTCCCGGATCGGCGGCAGTTCCAGCGGCTGGGTATGGAACCCGGCGCTGACGCCTTGCGAGGTGGCGTGCAGCAGGAGGCGCTGCAGAGCCTGGCCCGCAAGCAGCCAGGCCAGCCGGGTGTCTTCCCTGGTGGTCAGCAGCGCTGGCGTCCCGATGGCGTGCGGGCCGTCCGGCGGCGACTTCAGCGGATATCCCCAGCCGGCACCGCAGGCGAAGTCGCGGCCGGCGAACGCCAGTTCGTCTGGCTGTGCGGGGTAGGCGGCCGGCGGCAGGCCGTCGGGCCGCCGGTCGCCGGGTGGCCGGGCCCAGTGTGCGCGCTCGGCAGCGAACATGGGGCTGGTCCGCTGGAACTGCTCGGCGGTGCGGATCAGCCCGGCGAGCGGCGGGTAGCGGCGGGAGTCATAGATCACCTGCAGCTGGGCCTGCTCCTGGCGGGCAAGGCGTACCAGCTCACCCGTCAGCAGCGGCGGGATATCGGCGGTGAACGGGCCGCGGTGGGTGTGCCGCCGGGCGATTGACTGGTACAGCAGGTCCTCTTCTGCCGTCGGCGGCGCGTGCCAGCCCCATCCGATCTCGGCCAGCAGGTCAGGGTGAGAGGGATCGGGCAACAGCCGTACCTTGGCGGCAAAGCCCAGGTGCCGTACGGCCAGGCGCAGGTTGAACAGCGCGGCACCGCAGCTGATCAGCATCTCGCGGCCGGCCGGGTCGGCCCAGGCCAGCTTCTGGCGCGGGTCGGCATACATGCGTATCGCATGCTGGTGGCTGGCGAAGCGCCAAGGCTGGGTGTTGTTCACCGAAGGGGCGGCTGCCGCCGCGTGAACCGCGAAGCGCAGCTCGATGCTGCGGCGGTACGAGGCCCTCTGGGGGGCGAGGACCGCCATCATCGTTCTCCTGATTCCAGTATGCCGAGCCGGGAATGGTGGCCGAGCCGGGAATGGTGGCCGCGCCGGGAAGGGTGGCGCGCGGGGAAGGGCCGGGAAAGTGGCGGCGCCGGGAGCCCTGGCCGCGCGGGGAAGGGCCGGGAAGGTGGCGGCGCCGGGAAGGCTGGCCGCGCGGAAAGGGGCCGGGAATGGTGGCGGCGCCCGGAAGGGTGGCCGCGCGGGGAAGGGCCGCGCGAGGGAAGGGCCCAGCAGGTCGTCCATCTCGGCCCGGCCGGCCAGCTGCCACACCCCGCCCGGCCCGGCACCGCGCGGTATCACGGCGGCGAGCCGGTCCATGACCTGGCCCAGAGCCGGCCTGAGCTCGCCGGCGCCGAGATCGGCGGCCAGCAGCCGGACGCCGCAGGAGATGCCGAAGCCGACGCCGCCTTGTGAGACGACGCCGCCCTGGGCGATGCCGGTCGCGGCGACGCCGCCGGCCGGGACGGCAGGATCCGGGATCAGCGCGCGGGTCGCGAAGACCACGCCAGGCACCCGCATCCCCCGGTCCCGCGGGATCACGAAGCGGTATGGCGACTCCTGGACGGTCTCCACCGGCACCATGACGTGGTCTCAGGCCGGGCCCCGTGCGACGCGGCCCGGCCGGCGCGCCGCCGAGAGCTGGCCCGACGTGGCCTGTTCCACCGTCCACATGGCGGAGGTCAGCGCCTCGAACCGGTGCAGTTTCCGGTGCAGGACGGCGGTGTCGGCTTCCTTCGCCGCGTCGGTCGTCTCCCTGGCGGCGGACGCGAGCCGGGCGAGCCGGACGCCGAGGAACCCGGCCACGGCGTCCCGGCGGGTGCCCGCGGCCGCGGCGACGACGGCACGCGCCGCGGCGTCCGCCTCCGCGAGGATCAGGGAGATTTCCTGGCCGATCTCATCGGCCACGGCGGGCAGGAACGGCTCCCCGGCGCCTGGTCCGGCGAGAAGGCGCAACCGGGCAAGGTGGGGTGCGCAGCGCGCCCGGCGCTCCTGGATGTTCTGTGCGTCCGTCATGAAGGCTGCCCTCCTGCGGTCGGCAGTTCCAGCTCACGCGCCCGGCCAGCTCGGGGACCAGAGGCGAAGGTCCCGCGCGGGAGGTCTCGCCGGCTGCGGTGGCCCCGGGCGGGCCAGGAGCCACGCGGCGGCAGACCGGGCCGGCCGGGGTCACGGGCCGGGCGGCCAGGCGCGGCGGAGTTCAAAGCCGGTGACGATCTCCGGCTCGATCTGGATCACGTATCCCATCTCCCCGGCCAGCCAGGAGTGCAGCGCCTCCTTGCAGCGGGCGGCGTCCTCCGGGTCGTCGACGATCCGGGCGAGCCCGGTGACGACGACGCTCCACCCGCTTCGCTCGGCCGGGTTGATCTCGTCGGCCTCGTAGGCCACCACCACGCCGTCCTGGGCGCCGACCACGCCCACGATCGCGGCCCCTTCGTGGCTGCAGATGATGACCCGCCCGTCCAGGACCACGTGGTTGACCGGGCGGATCGCCGGCAGGGCCCGCCGGGTGAAGACGACCCGGCCGAACGGGACGCTGCCCAGCCGCTGCAGGGCCTCGGTTCTGCTCAGCTCCTGCATCGCCCGGGGTTCGCTCATCGGAGCCGCCCTTTCAGGCCCGCACCCGCCTGGTTGCCGCACGCCACGAAGTATTTGATGGATCATGTGGCTGCGGCCGCCTTGAAATCAAGGGACCAAGGTCCTTGTCCCGGCCGGTCAGCGGGCGGGCTCGCCCGGCCCGCCCGGCAGGCCGGTGGCCGAGTCGCGGATCACCACGACCGGGCAGGTGGCGTGGTGGACGCAGTGCTGGCCGACGGACCCGAGCAGCGCCTCGGCAAAGCCGCCATGCCCCCGGCTGCCGACGACCAGCAGCTCAGCGCCTGCCGAGGCGTCCAGCAGCACCTCCGCGGCGTTGCCCTCCACCACCTTGGGCCTGATCTCGGCCTGGCCCGGGGAACCGGGATCGGAGACGTCCGCTATGGCGTCCGCGAGCACGTGGGCGGCAAGCTCCCTGAAGTCGGTGCCCAGCCCTGGCGGCCACGGGGTCCGGAAGGCAAGCGGGAGCTGCCAGGCGATGACGGCATCCACCACGGCGCCGGCCAGCCTGGCCTGGCGGATGGCCCAGGCCAGGGCGACCTTCGACGGGACCGACCCGTCCACGCCGACCACGATCCGGCGTTCAGCCATCAGCCTCGCCTGGCTCTGGCGGGGGGCCGGTGACCGAGTCGCGGATCACCACGACCGGGCAGGACGCGTGGTGGACGCAGTGCTGGCCGACCGACCCGAGGAGGACTTCCACGAATCCGCCGTGGCCGCGGCTGCCGACGACCAGCAGGTCGGCTCCTGCGGACTCCTCCAGCAGCACCTGGGCGGCATTCCCCTCCACGACCTTGTACCGGATCTCGACCGGCCCCGCATCACCGGCGACGCCGGCTATAGCGTCCTTGACGGCCTGCGTGGCCAGGTCCTCCCAGTTCACGTCCGACACCGGCACCGGATAGCCGTACGTGGCAGGGTAATCCCAGGCGGTGACGGCCTCCACCGCGGCGCCGGTCAGCCTGGCCTGGCCGATGGCCCAGGCCAGGGCGGCCTTCGACGGGACCGACCCGTCCACGCCGACCACGATCCGGCGCTGCCGGCTGCCCTCGGCTGGAGCCGTCATGCCCGCCCCCATGCAGGTGATCGCCCACTTCGTCCCAGGCTCTTGATGCCCCCGGGAGCCGGCAGCGATACCTGCGGACGGTCCGTGGCCGGCCCGCGATGGGCGAGCCTCTGGCCGGCGGCCTGGGACCGGGTCCTCACCGGCTGGGTTAGGGTGGCTGTGGCGCGGGCCATGCGACAAAGGGCTGGCCGACGGACTGGGGCGGTGATGGGATGAGCGACACGGACCAGACCTCGCAGGACGTGGCGGCGAGCGAGGCCGGGGGGACCGGGCCGGAGCCGGCCGCGGGTCGCCCGATCAAGGTGTTCCTGCTGGATGATCATGAGGTGGTCCGGCGGGGGGTGCGTGAGCTGCTGGAGGGTGAGCCGGATATCACGGTAGTGGGTGAGGCGGGGACGGCGGAGTCGGCGCTGGCGCGGATCCCGGCGTTGCGGCCGGATGTGGCGGTGCTGGATGTGCGGCTGCCGGATGGGGACGGGGTGAGTGTGTGCCGGGAGATCCGGTCGCGGATGCCGGAGGTGGCGTGCTTGATGCTGACCTCGTTCGGTGATGATGACGCGTTGTTTGATGCGATCATGGCGGGGGCGGCGGGGTATGTGCTGAAGCAGATCCGGGGGACGGATCTGGTGGGGGCGGTGCGGACGGTGGCGACGGGGCGGTCGCTGCTGGATCCGGAGGCGGCGAGCCGGGTGATGCGGCGGATGCGGGATCAGGCGGCGCGGGCGGATCCGCTGGCGGCGCTGACGGGGCAGGAGCGGAAGATCCTGGAGCTGATCGGGGAGGGGCTGACGAACCGGCAGATCGGGGAGCGGATGTTCCTGGCGGAGAAGACGGTGAAGAATTACGTGTCGGCGCTGTTTGCCAAGCTGGGGATGGAGCGGCGGACCCAGGCGGCGGCGTATGCGGCGCGGGTGTTTGAGGATTCCGCCGGGGGCGACCACCCGGCCCACTGAGCAGCCCCGCGGGCTAGCGGGGATGGACGATGGCAACCGGGCAGCCCGCGTGGTGCAGGATCGCGTCGCTGACCGAGCCGAGGAGCATGCCGCGGATGCCGCCGCGGCCGCGGGAGCCGACGACCAGCAGCTGCGCGTCGTCAGCGGCGGCGAGCAGGGCGGCGCGGGCCCCGCCGGGGGCGACCCGGCGCAACACGGTGACGCCTGGGTGCTGTTTTCCCAGCGATATGAGGGCCTGCTCGGCGTCGTCTTGCAGCCTGCGGCCGCCGCCCAGGGTTCCTGGGGCGTCGGCGAGAGCGCTGACGGCCAGCAGCGGGGCGTTGCGGAGCGCGGCCTCTTCGAACGCGAAGTCCAGCGCGGCCAGGGAGGCCGCCGATCCGTCCGCGCCGGCCACCACCGGGCCGGGCACGTAGCCGCCCGCTGGCCGCCAGTGGCCGCGCACGACCACCACCGGGCAGCGGGCGTGCGCCGCGACCTGGGCGCTGACCGATCCCAGCAGCATCCCCTCGATGCCGCCGCGGCCGCGGGAGCCGACCACGACCATGCCCGCATCGGCGCTGTGCTCGCACAGCACGGCCGCGGCCTGCCCGGCGGCCAGCAGCGGCCGCACCTGTGCCGCTCCCACCAGGTCCCTGGCATGCCGCAGCCCCGCGTCGATGACCCGCTGCCCGCTTTGCTGCGCCAGGCCTGCCACGGCAGTCTCACTGGGCACCGCCGCGAACCCGAACCCGGGCGCCCATGCCAGGCAGACGGTGAGCACCAGCCCCCGTGACAGCGTCTCCCTGGCCGCCCAGGCCAGCGCCTGCTCGCTGCCGGGCGACCCGTCATACCCGGCCAGTATCCCGCCACCAATGCCAGCCATGGCGACCTCCACTCCACCTGCCGGCGCCCCGGCGCTCCCCCGGCGCCGGCCCGGATCCGGCCGGGCTCACGACGCCAGCCTCCACCCCAAGCCCAGCAGCGGCTGACCTGGCCCGGCAGAGCCCAACGGCCCTGCCCACGGGACGTTCTTCCCCCAGCCACCGGACGTGCCGCAGGGGCCCGACGGCCCTGCTCTTCTCGACCTTTGGCCCTGAGCCCGGAGATGAATGGCTGGCATGGTGTGGGTAGTGGCCGGCCAAGCCCGGTACGCCAGGCCAGGCCGACTGCGCTAGCGAGTGAGGAACGGTCATGAAGGCTCGTGTCGGTGATCTCCTGCTGCCGGACGGTGACCCGGGCCGGGCGGGCGTGATCATCGGCCTGCAGAGCGCGGACGGGTCGCCGCCGTACGTCGTCAAGTGGCTGAGTGACGGGCACATCGCGCTGGTCTTCCCGGGTCCGTACACGAAGTTCGTGTGCGGGATGCCAGCCAACGGAGCGGCCGGCGGGCCGGACGGCGCGGCGCGCAAGGGGCCCTTGGTCCCCTGAATGCGGTAAGCAGTGCCCTGGCGAGCCGGCCGCCAGCGCGCCACCCTGGCAGGGTGTCGAGGGTCAGGCGCCCGGTACACGTTCCGGGCGGCGAGCACGTTGCGCCGGCGGTCATGCAGGCCGCGGCGGGGCACATCCGGGCCGTGCCCGGGCGCGTGCCCGCGGTCCCGGAGGCCCGCCACGGCGGGCGGCCGCTGGCGCTGACCGTCCTCATGGTCGTGCTGTTCCTGACCTTCCTCGACAACACCGTGGTCAGCGTCGCGCTCGGCAGCGTGCAGACCACGCTGCATGCGGGGGTGACATCCCTGCAGTGGGTGGTCACCGCGTACGCGCTGGTGTTCGCCTCCTGCATGCTGGCGTTCGGCATGATCGGCGACGAGTTCGGCCGCAAGCGGGTCATGCTCTCCGGGGCCGCAGTCTTCTGCGCCGGGTCGGTGCTGTGCGCGCTGGCGCCGGACGTGCAGGTGCTGATCGGCGGGCGGGCGGTGATGGGCCTGGGCGCCGCGGCCAGCGAGCCGGGGACGCTGTCGATGCTGCGCCACCTGTACCCGGCCGAGCGGACCCGGGCCCGCGCGGTAGGGGTGTGGACGGCGGTGTGCGGGCTGGCGCTGGCCCTGGGGCCGGTGATCGGCGGCGCGCTCGTCGGGGTCTGGAACTGGCGGGCCATCTTCTGGTTCAACCTCGTCTTCGGCGCGTGCGCGCTCATCTCGGGCATGCTGGTGCTGCCCGAGAACGCCGACCCGGACGCGCACCGGGTCGACCTCCCAGGCTTCGTCTCCGGCGCGGTTGCCCTCTCCTCGCTGATCTTCGCCGTGATCAGCGCGGAGACCGCGGGCTTCGGCGCCCCCGGCGTTATCGGGCTGCTGTGCGTCAGTGCGGTCGCGGGCGCCGCGTTCCTGTGGTGGGAGAGCCGCGCCGCGCACCCGCTGCTGGACCTGCGCTACCTGCGGGTGCCGCGGTTCCTGACCGCCAACGTGGTGGCGTTCTGCGCCTACTTCGCCACATTCGCGGTGTTCTTCTTCACCGCGCTGTACCTCGCGGAGGTGGTCGGTTACAGCGGCTACCAGATTGCCGCGGTCTTCCTGCCCATGATGCTGGTCATGACGGGAACATCGCTGCTGGCCGGCCGGTGGGCGGGCACGGCCGCGCCGCGCTGGACCATCTCCGGCGGCTGCCTGGTGTTCGGCACCGGGCTGCTGCTCACCGCCCTGACGATCAGCCCGAGCCCCGGCTTTGCCCAGCTCGCCACCGCCCTGGCCATCACCGGCGCGGGCGTGGGCAGCACGGTGGTCCCGATCACCTCCGCGGCGATGTCGGCCGTGCCGCCCGAGCGCTCGGGCATGGCGGCCTCGGCCACCAACACCAGCCGGGAGATCGGCGCCGTCATCGGGGTCGCGGTGCTGGGCATGCTGGTCAACGCCCAGCTGAACGCGCATCTCATCGCCAGCCTGCGCCGCCTCGGCATCCCCGCCAGCTTCCAGGCGATCATCATCAGCGCCGTCGAAACAGGGACGCTGCCGCCCAGCAGCCACACCCGCGGTGTCGGCCCCGCGGGCGAGGCCAAGCTGGTGCGCGAGGTGATCGATGCCGCCTACAGCGCGTTCTACGCAGGCCTGCATGCCGCGCTGTTCCTGTCAGCCGGCCTGGTGTTCGCCGCCGGGCTGTTCACCCTGTTCATGTTCGGCCACCGGCGTCATCCACTGCCGGCCAGGAAGCGGCGGAGCTTGGCCAGCGGGTAGGTGTTGATCACCTCGTCCGGCGCGGCCCAGCCGCGCTGCGCGGTCGCCACCCCGAACGGCATGTAGCCGAGGTGCGGGACGGCGTGCGCGTCGGTGGAGATCGCGAACTTCACGCCCGCGCGCCTGGCCCGGGCGACGAGCTCGTCGTCGAGGTCCAGGCGGTCGGGGAAGCTGTTGATCTCCAGCGCGGTCCCGGTGCGCGCCGCCGCCGCGAAGATCTCGTCCAGGTCGGCGTCGACCGGCGGCCGGTGCCCGATCAGCCGGGTGGTGGGATGCCCGATGATGTCGACGTTGGGGTTGCCGATCGCCCGCAGCAGCCGGGCGGTCATCTGGTCCTTGGGCTGGCGCAGCTGGGAGTGCACCGAGGCGACGACCACGTCGAACCCGGCCAGGAACTCGTCGTCCCAGTCCAGCGAGCCGTCCGGGGCGATGTTCAGCTCGGTGCCGTGCAGCAGCGCGATCCCGGCGCTGCGTTCCAGCTCACGCAGCTGGCCGCGCTGCGCGAGCATCTTCTCGGTGGTCATGCGCTGCATGTACAGCTGCGGCGCGTGGTCGGTGATCGCGCAGTAGGCGTACCCGCGGGCCTTGGCCGCCGCGACCATCTCCTCCAGCGGGGCGATCCCGTCGGTGAGGTTCGTGTGCACGTGCAGGTCACCACGGATGTCGCGCTCGGAGACCACGTCCGGCAGCCGGCCCTCGAGCGCCGCCTCGATCTCGCCGCGGTCTTCCCGCAGCGTGGGCATGATCCACGGCATGCCCAGCCGGGCGAAGACGTCCTCCTCCGTGGCGGCGGCCAGCTGCCGGCCCGAATCCGCCTCGAACAGGCCATACTCGGACAGCTTCAGGCCGGCCCGGACGGCCAGGGTGCGGATGTGAATGTTGTGCGGCTTTGAGCCGGTGAAGTACATGAGGGCCGCGCCCCACACCGCCGGGTCGACCACGCGCACATCGACCTGGACCCCCTTGGTGGTCAGCACCGACGTCTTCGTCGGCCCGTGGGCCAGGACCCGCGCGACGCGCGGGGACGCGCAGAAGGCCTCCATCACCTCGGCGGGCTCGCACGAGGTGACCAGCAGGTCGATGTCCCCGACGGTCTCGCGCATCCGGCGCAGCGACCCGGCATAGGCGGCGCGCTGCACCGACGGCAGCGCGGCCAGCTCGCCCAGGAGGTCCTGCGCCAGGTCCAGGGCGACGTCGAGGTGGATGCGCCCGCCGCCGGACTGCGCCTCGTGGATAGCCTGCGCGAGGTTCTCCTCGCTGCGCGCGCCCCAGCCCCGCAGCGACCGGAGCCGCTGGTCGTGCAGGGCCCCCAGCAGCTCGCTGACCGAGGCGATGCCGAGCTCGTCGTACACCTGCCGGGCGCGCCTCGGCCCGAGGCCGGGCACGGTCAGCAGGGTGCGCAGGCCGGCCGGGACCTGGGCGCGCAGCTCGTCGAGCTCCTGGCAGGACCCGGTGTCACGGAACTCTATGATCTTGAGAGCGAGGTGCCCGCCGACGCCGGGGATCGCCTCGAGGCCCTTCTGGTCAAGGCCGGCGATCTCGGCCGGGTGCCCCGCCACCGCCCGTGCCGCCTTCTCATAGGCACGGACCTTGAACGCGTCGCCGCCGGAGATCGCGAGCAGCTCAGCGAACTCCTGCAGCATCTGCGCTGCCGCGTCGTTTGACCGGGCCATGGTTCAACGCTATGGCCCGGGGCGGAAACCGCCAGGGCCGTTCGTCCCCGGCTTCGGGGGCATGATGGCTGGTCAGGCGGGGGCGACCGGCGCCCCGTCCAGATCGACCGCCGCGGCGCCGGCCTGCTCCAGGGCAGCACGGTGGGCCCGGTAATGATGCATGCACAGCAGGATCTCGGTGCGGTGCGGGCGCCCCGGCGACGGCGGCATGACGGCGATGACGGCCGGCGCCGCCGGGCAGCAGCAGGCACGCCCCGCGCGGCGGACGGCGCGCCAGTTCACGAGCTCGACCCCGGGCGGCGGCCCGCACTGCGGGACCTCCGGTATCGGGGACGGCCCCGGCGGGGTCTGCCTTGGTCGCGAGAAGCGGACTGCCATACCGTGATGATGGCCGCAGGCGGCCCGTTCCGGGCAGGGCAGGAGTTCACTGGTGCCAGGGACCAAAGTCACGAGGCCGGCCCGCCCGCGCGGTCCCTGCCTTCCTCGGTGTGTATGCCGAGCGCGCGGACGACCTCGCCGATCGTGCGGAACACCCGGTGCGGCGGGAGGCTGCTGACCGCGTCCACGACCTCATCGGGCGCGCTGGTGTCGCGCACGTAACCCAGGATCGTGTCGCGGTCCGCCGGAAGCTTCCCCGGGGGAAGGTAGATCGCGATGTCCGCCCGCCGGTTCACGTCAGACGGGGTCATGCCGGCGGGCGTGCCGGGCGCCTGGTCCTCTGGCACGCTCAGGTGCCCTTCGTCGAACGGCTCCGTCTGGCGCCATTCCTCGGGATGTTCTGGCTCGCCGGCCCGGGTGATGCGCTGCGTCTCGCGCTCCATCTGGTCGTCTTGCCACGGGCTGTGTTTCGAGCTTGCCCGGTCCATGTCACCCCTCGTCGGTGGGTTCGGTTTTCATGCCCCGCGCAGCCACCCCTACCCCCCGGTGTCCGGCCTGACCCGTTTCCTCGGGTGGTTGTGACCATCGGCCCTAGAGACGGGGGCAGGCCGGGGCCAAGGTGGATGGTGGGGGTACCCGTTTCGGGGAGGTAGCCATGATGTTCAGGGATCGTGTTGATGCGGGGCGGCAGCTGGCGGCGAAGCTGCGGTATCTGGCCGGGCAGCCTGTGGTGGTGCTGGGCCTGCCCCGGGGCGGGGTCCCGGTCGCCGCGGAAGTCGCGAAGACGCTGGGCGCGCCGCTGGATGTGATCGTGGTCCGCAAGCTGGGGGTGCCGTTCCAGCCGGAGCTTGGCATGGGCGCCGTCGGCGAGGACGGGGTCCTGGTCATCGACCCCGAGATCGTCGACGCTGCCGGGGTATCGGAGGTGGAGCTGGCGGCGATGGAGGAGCGCGAGCGCGCGGAGGTCGCCCGCCGGGCGCTGCGTTACCGGGGCGGGCGGCCGCGGCTGCCGCTGGCCGGCCGGGTGGCGGTGATCGTCGATGATGGGATCGCCACGGGGTCGACGGCGCGGGCGGCGTGCCAGGTCGCCAGGGCGCTGGGGGCGGCGCGGGTGGTCCTGGCCGTGCCGGTGGCGCCGCCCGGCTGGCAGGACCGGATAGGGCGTGATGCCGACGAGCTGGTCGCGGTGGCCACCCCGGTGTTCTTCTACGCGATCGGGCAGTTTTATGCAGATTTTTCGCAGACGTCCGAGAAGGAGGTCGCCGCCTGCCTCGAAGGCGCCGCGGCCCGGGAGCTCGGCCCCGGACCCGAGCCCGTTCCGCTTGAGCCCGCCGAAGCTCCCGAGCTCGGGCCCGCGCCGGCGCATGCCGCCATCACATCCCCCGCGGCGGATCCGCCGGCCTCCGGCGAAGAGGTGGCGGTGACCGCCGGAGCCGCCCGGCTGCCGGGCCTGCTGAGCGTGCCCGCCAGGCCGTCCGGGATCGTGGTGTTCGCTCACGGCAGCGGCAGCAGCCGGTACAGCCCGCGCAACCGGTACGTCGCCTCGGTGCTGCGCCAGGCGGGCCTGGGCACGCTGCTGTTCGACCTGCTCACCGCGGATGAGGAGCTGGACAGGGCGAACGTGTTCGACATCCGGCTGCTGGGCCAGCGCCTGGCCGACGCCACCGGGTGGCTGCGGTCCCAGCCCGCCGCGGCCGGCCTGCCCGTGGGCTACTTCGGCGCCAGCACCGGCGCGGCGGCGGCGTTGCTGGCCGCCGCGCAGCCCGGGG
>JASHPR010000680.1 GCA_030038015.1 Streptosporangiaceae bacterium | reverse complement strand
AGCAGGTAGACCAGCAGGTGCTGCTGCTGGAGCGTGCTCACCGCCGTCGTGGCCATGTCGACCAGCGGGGTGATGGCGAAGATCACCGGGACGACCGCCATCGTCGCGATGATCCGGCCGTTGCGCCGGTACTCGCGGAAGTCCTTGCGGAAAATGGCCCGGACCCGCCGGGTGCTGAGATTCATCGGCGGCCTTCTTCCTCCCGGTCCTGGTCGACCAGCTGGAGGTAGACGTCCTCGAGCGAGTGGCGTGACTGAGTGATCGACAGCACATCGGCGCCCGCCGCGACCAGCGCCCGGGTGGTGGCCGGCGCGGCGACAGCCGGGTCGGAGACGGTCAGGACGTAGACGGCGGGGCCGCCGGCGTGCCAGCCGTCGACGGCGGGCAGGCCGGCGAAGACACGGCCCGGGTCGGGCAGCGGGGAGAGGGTGCTGACCGTGAGCGTCCTGGCGAACAGCTGGTCGCGCAGCTCGTCGGGCCGGCCGATCGTGCGCAGCGTCGTGTTCAGGATCGCGACGCGGTCGCAGAGGCGTTCGGCCTCGTCGAGGCGGTGGGTGGTGAGGAAGATCGTCACGCCCTGCTGGCGGAGCGCGTCGATCAGGTCGTGGACGTCGCGCGTGGCGGACGGGTCCAGGCCGGTGGTGGGCTCGTCGAGGAACAGCACCTGCGGGTCGGGCAGCAGCGCCCTGGCCAGGGCGGCCCGCTGGCGCAGGCCCTTGGACAGGGTCCCGCAGGCGTCCTGGGCCCGGTCGGCGAGGCCGACGGCCCGCAGGGCCCGGTCGATGCGCTCGCGCGGATCCGGCGCCCCGTAGAGGTCGGCGAAGCACTCGAGGTTCTCGGCCACGCTCAGGCGCAGGTACAGGCCCGGCGACTCGGGCATGACCGCGATGCGCCGGCGGATCTCCACCCCGTTCCCGGGCGTGAGCGGGATTCCCGCGACCGTGGCCGAGCCCGAGGTGGGGGCGATGAGCGTGCCGAGCGTCCGCACGATCGTCGTCTTCCCGGCGCCGTTCGGCCCGAGGAAGCCGAAGACCTCGCCGTAGCCGATCTCGAAGGTGACGTCCTGGAACGCGACCCGGTCACCGAAGCGCTTGCCCAGCCCACGGACGGACAGCGCCGCTGCGCTCGCCGGGTCCTGCTGCTGGCCGGCCATCACTGGTACCGCAGGGCCGTGCCGGGCTGGATCCGGGTGGCGCGGCGCAGCGGCCCGCGGATGACGAGCAGCGTGAGCACCACCACCCCGGCCAGCGTGACCAGCGGGATCGCCGCCGGGAACTCCTGCGGCAGCGTGAGGTGGAGGTAACGGCGGACCAGCGCGATCAGGCCCTGGTAGATCAGCCAGCCGGCGCCGATGCCGGCCACCCAGCCGGCGAGTGCCAGCGTCACCGCCTCGGCGCTGAACACCCGCCGGATGTGGCGGGCCCGGGCGCCCAGGCAGCGCAGGATGCCGACCTCGCGGGTGCGCTCCAGGACGCCCATGCCGAGCGAGCTGGCCAGGCCGATGAGCATGATGACCACGATCAGGGCGCCCAGGATCTCCAGGATCGCGAGGAACGAGTTCTCGGCGGTGGTGGTCTGCTGCTGGATCACGTATATCTCCTGGGTGCCCGCCGGGAATCCGGCCGAGGCCAGCCGGCTCGCGACCGCGGCCGCGGCGCGGTCGATCGCAGCATGGCTGGAACTGGCCGTGCTGACCCACATCACGTCCGAGGCGCCCGGGGTGCCGTCGAGGCGTTCCAGCACCGGCAGCGGGAAGTAAACGACCGCGCCGCCGTCGATGTCGATCGTGTCGATCCCGATCACGCGCGCCCGGATGGGCCCCTGAGGCAACGTGAACGTCAGCGTCTGGCCGGCCCTGGCACCGGAGACGGTCGCCACGGCGGGGCCGAGCACCACTGGCGGGACGGCCGCCCCGGCGCTGGCGGCGGCGGTCTGCGCCGCGGTGAACCAGTGGCCCGCGCTCAGATGGCAGGAGTACAGGGGGTGGCTGCCCAGGCCATCGGCCGCGTAGTACTGGCTGCCGTACTGCACTGCGCTCTGCTCCACCGGCTGGGCTCCGGTCACGCCCGGTGTCGCTGCGGCGACGGCAAGCGCGCGGCTGGTGAAGGGGCGCGCGCCGCGGCCGGCGGCCTCGCCGGCGCCGAAGCTGAAGTTCAGCTTGCCGATGGTCTGGCCGATGACCGCGTGGATCGACTGGCCGAGGGCGAGCAGCGAGATCGCGAGCCCGGCGGCCACGGCGACCTGCGCGATCGTGGCCGCGCTGCGCCGCTTGGAGCGCAGCGCGTTGCGGGTCCCCATCCGCAGGCTGCCGGGCAGATCGGCGCCGGACACCGGGCCAGTGCGGGCTGCGATCCGGTCGAGCCAGCCCGAGCCATAGCCGGCGGTCGCCTCCCCGGCCAGGGTTTCCGCCACCGGCCTGCGCAGCTCCCGCCGCAGCGCGGGCAGCGACGCGGCGACCGCCAGCACCGGGCCGATCACCAGGCTGGCCACGACCACCGGCGCCGAGATGCCGAAGCCGAACGCCACGTCGACGTACTTCACGGCGAAGTCGCTGGCCAGCAGGTAGGCGATCACGATGCCGAGGAGGGTGCCGGGGACCGCCCCGGCCGCTCCGAGCATCGCCGCCGTGCGCACCGTGACGCCGGCGATCTGCCGTCTGCCGGGGTGCGTCCACGGGTTTTGCGGGTGGCTCCTAGTCCTCGTCGGGGTAACCGGGGTCGACCGCCTGCGGGTCGACGCCGAGCAGTCGCGCGAACTCCTCGACGACCACGTCAAGCACCAGTTCGCTGAGATCATCTTCGTCGTCGGCGCGGGCCATCAGCGGGCGCCGGTAGAGCACGATCCTGGCCGGCCGGGCCAGGCGCTCCAGATCCCCGGCGGATGCGGAGGCAGGATCGAGCCGGGCCAGCGGAACGGGTTCC
>JASHPR010000679.1 GCA_030038015.1 Streptosporangiaceae bacterium | reverse complement strand
TCGCCGGGGCGGAGGCCGTCAGGCCGCGCGGTGCCTGGGCGCGCGGCGCCGGCGGCGGCCAGCGGGTTCTCTCCGGACCACACGTCGGGCAGGCGATGCCGGACGGCGAACGACGCGGCCTCGAGCCGCGAGTGCACCCCGAGCTTGGTGAGGACCGACTGCAGGTGAGTGCGGACGGTAGTGCGCGAGACGCCGAGCAGGTCCACCATGGCGGCGGTGTCCAGCCCCTCGACCAGCATCAGGAGGCATTCCCGCTCCCGCCCGGTGAGCCGGGCGGCCAGCCGGAGCGCGTGGCTGGGCTCTGCCGGGCGCCGGGATGGCGGCGCGTCGGGAACGTCGACGACGATCTCGCCGCCCAGCACGCGCTCAAGCGCGGAGACGAGCGCGCCCACACCGCGTGACTGATGCAGGTAACCGGACGCCCCCGCGTCCAGCGCACGGCCGGCCGCGTCGCCGCCGGGGTCGGCACCGAGCACGATGACGCTCGTGGTCTCGCAGGCGGCCAGAACCCGCCCGATGCCCGCGGCGCCGTCATCGTCGGGGACGTTGTGATCGATCAGGCAGGCGTCCGGCCGGTGCACGCTGACGAGCGTGACAAGCTCCGCCGGGTCGCGCGCGACACCGCAGACCACATGGCCCTGCTGGCTGAGCACGGTCGACAGCGCATCGAGGAACACGACGTGGTCGTCGCCGAGGACTATCGTGGCCACCCTGTCACCTGCCCATCCCGGCACGTGCCAGGGCGCCCGCCGCCGGCCGGCCGCGGCCCCGCTCGCCCTGGCGGTCGCACCACCCGCCGTACAAAACCCTCATGCTTACTCCCCCCGCCCCCAGGAACGCTCTCGGCAGCTCAGCCGATCTCTGGAGCTTTCAGGTCGGTTAAATGACACATACCGGGCCGTCCTGGCCGTCGGCCCCGTCGGCAGCTCTTCGTCCACGCGCGGATCCATGGCCTTCCGGCTGTACCAGCCCACGATTGAAGACGCCTTCGCCCCGGCGCACGTTTACAGAAGTTATGCCGATGTACGTAATGTGATTTCAAAATCACTTTTAGTCAGTGGAAAAACGGCGCCCCTCGCCGGACAGCACGGGCGCGGCGGGCGCGGGCAGACCGGACGGCGCGTACGCGGCCGTGAGCGCGGCGCGCAGCGTGGACTCGCCGTGCTGATCAGAAAGCCTGGCCCGGGCTGCGGCGGCCATCGCGGCAGCGGCCCCGGGCGAGTCGAGCAGGAAGGCGACGGCCGCGGCCAGCTTAGCCGGCCGGCCCGGCGGGACGAGCATGCCGGTCACCCCGGGGACCACGAGGTCGGGAACCGCGTTGACGGCCGTCGCGACCACCGGGACACCGCAGATCATGGCCTCGACGACCACGGTGGGCAGCCCCTCGTAGCGGCTGGCCATGGCGAAGACGTCGAACGCGGGAAGCACCTCGAGCACATCCGTCCGCTCGCCCGCCAGCACGACGCGGGCACCGGGCGGCAGCGTCCCGGCCTGGCGCGCGACCCGCTCGGCGAGCTCGCCGCCGCCGATCCACACCCCGACGACGCCCGGGCGCCCGAGCTCCCTTATCGCCGTCACGAAGTCCTCGGGCGCCTTCTGGTAGGTGAGCCTGCCGACGGTGCCGACGACGGTGGCATCCCGCGGCAGGCCGAGGGCGGCGCGGGCGCGGCGGCGCGCATCGGGAAGCCCGGCGCTCATGCTCGCCCGCAGCCGGTCAGGCCCGTCCACGCAGACGCCGATGGTGCGCACCCGCTCCGGCGCGACCAGCTCCCGGCGCACCGCCTCGGCGGCCACCGCGCTGCCCACGCAGAGCGCCACGTCGGTGACCCGGCCGAGCCGCCGCTCGACCGACACGTACGCGCGGCGCCGCACCGCCGACTGGAACTCGTGGAAGGGGAAACCGTGGTAAGTGTGCACGATCCTCGGGACGCCCGCCCGCCGGGCGGCAATGCGGCCGACGGCCCCGGCCTTGGCGCAGTGCGTGTGCACGACGCCGAAGTCGCGCTCGCGGAAGACCGACTCGAGCAGCCCGACCGCCAGCAGGTCGCTGCGCGGCGCGATCACCTCACGCAGCATCGGCTCGACCAGGACCTCCATGCCCGAGGCGGCGGCCTCGTCGAGCAGCCGGCCCCCGCTGCCGGTCACGATCGTGGTCTTCACCAGCGCGGGGTCCAGCGCCTGCGCGCCGCGCAGGGCGAGCACCCCGGCCCCGCCCTCGAGCCTGGTGATGACCGTCGCGACCCGCAGCGGCAGGGCGTTCCCGCCGCCTGCCGGGTCCGGTGACCGCAGGCCAGCCCGGCCGCCGGTCATCGCCGCCCGGGGCCCGTGGGGCGGAACGGGACCGTCTCGGAGCCGTCGGTGATCCCGGTGCGGCGCCGCTGGCGCAGGCCGGCGGCCCTGGCCACCCGCACGGCCTCGAGCCTGCTGTGCACGTCCAGCTTGCTGAAGATGCTGCGGGTGTGCGTGCGCACGGTATCGGTGGAGATCAGCAGCTCCTCGGCGATCTGCCGGCCGCGCTTGCCCTCCGCCATGCTCGCCAGCACGTCACGCTCCCGCGGGCTGAGCACGTCCAGCGGGTCGCCGTTCTCGCGCGCGTTGCGCACGTCCTCGCGCAGCTCCCGCAGGATCTCGCCGAGCATCTCCGGCGGGAACCAGGAATGGCCCTGGCACACGCCGCGGAGCACGGTCTCCAGGTCGTCGGCGCCCTGCTCCTTCGACACCCAGGCGGCCGCGCCTGCCCGGGCGGCGTCCACCGCGTGCGCCACGTCGTGGTCGCCGCTGACCACGACCACATGAGCGGGCGCCCACGCCGCCTTGAGCCGCTGCAGCACCTCGCCGATAGCGAAGCCGAGCGGCTCGACCTCGATCAGGATGACGTCCGGGCGCAGCCACCGGACGACCTCGGGCAGCTGCGGGTCGTCGGTGCTGCAGCACCCGGCCACCCAGAAGTCTGGTGCCGCGGACAGCCGGGAGGCGAGCGCTTCGGTAACCATCCTGTAGTCGTCCACCAGGAGCAGTCGCCGCACGTCCACGGGCACCACTGTGCCGGGCCGGCGCGGCATTGTCCTCATACAGATGAATGAGGAATCCTCCTCCTGATAAGGGGGAGTGAGCACCGGTGCCTGCCGCTGATTACCTGACGTGCCTAATTAACTACTCTTCGGCCTCGTGAACGATTAGGCACGGCCGGGTCTGGCTGCTATCGGGCCGGCGGCGCGCGGCAGCCCGCCGCGGCGGCGCGGCCGGCGGCAGAGCGCGGTGCCGCATGGTCAGGGCGCGCTATTCGGGCAGCCCTGGGTAATGGCGGCGTCCTCGGTCTGCCAGTAACTCGGCAATGCGCTGTATGGGTTTCCGCCGGTACCGTCGGTCACGTAAACATAGCCCGCGTTGCGGCTCCTGGACAGGCTGAGCGCGCTGGTGACCTGCGACGGCGACGTGGCGTAGACGGTGTTGGCGAACCGGTCGGGGCTGTAGTCAAACGCCCAGCTTGGCACGTCGATCTCGTGGTAGGCGGAGTACGGGCCCTCGAATGCCATCACCACATTGCTGACGGACATGTAGCTGGGATCCGGGTAGTCTCCCGGGTTGATCCAGATCGAAGCTCCCGGATTAGAACCGCGAATGTAATACGCCAGTTTCCGGTAGTAGGGAAGCTGGCTGCCGATGCCGCGGACCTCGTCAAGGAACATATCGGTCACCCCGTACCAGGCCTTGTAATGCCGGACATCCGCCTCCACCTGAGAAAGCGGGCGCTGGCCGTAGGCGGTCGACGAATAGCCGAGGATGGTGACCCCGGCCGTCTGTTCCTGCTTGACGATGCTCTCGAAGTGGCCGACCGGGGCGCTGCCTGCCCCGAGCCCTGAGATGTCCAGGATCATGTAGCTGGGCACCGGTTTGGTGCTCGCGGCCTGCTGCCAGATTCCCGACGCGTAGAAAAAGGCCGGGACGAATGCGTGCTGCGGGTGGCAGCCCGCGGCATGCGGGGTGCTCTTCGTGGTCAGCTTGGCCGTGATCCCGGCCGCAACGCCGAGCACGAGAACGGCCACGATGACCACGACCGTCACCGGCCTGGTGATCATCCACGCGAGGCTCCTGCGCTGGCCGCCACGGTGGCCTGGGGTTGTTGACATATCGGCATCAGCCCTGGTCGGGTCTTCTCATCGGGTTAACGCAGCCATGGTGACTCCGGCTGGAGCCCCCCGGCGGGAAGGCAGTCGTACGGATTGGCTCCGCCGCGGTCGGTGATGAACACGCTGCCCGCCCTGCGCCGCATGGCGAGCAGGAACGCGTGGTCGTAATTCTCCCGCGGCACCGAGTACACCACGTGGTAGAACTTGTCGGACGGCCGGGAGCGCGTCCAGCGCGGCACGGCGAGCTGAAGGTAGGCGCGCCACGGGCCCTCGAACGTGCCGAGCAGGTTGGCGTGCTCGGCGTAGGCCTCCAGCGGATGCGCGCCGTGGTTGAACAGCACCACCCGGGCCCCCAGGTGCCTGGCATCGCGCGACAGCGTGGCGTAATAGCGGAGGTGCTCCGCCGTGACGGCGACGCGGTCGAAGCACACCCCGGTCACGTCGTACCAGTTGAGGAAGTAATCAAGGTCTGCGAGCGCTTCGCGGGGCTCGCGCTGGCCGTAGTTGGTGTCCACGTACCCGGCCACCGCCACCCCGGCCTGGCGGAGCCGGTCAACCGCCGGGATGTAGGCATGGTCGGGCCCGGGGCCAGGCCCGTTGGCGATGTTGAGGATCACCAGGCGGACCTGCTGTGCGCGGTCGGCCAGCAGGTCCCAGTCGGCCGGGCGGGCGTCCGGGCGGAAGTACGCGGGCACAACCAGCCGCGGCGCGGCTAGCTGCATGCGCTCAGCGGAACGCGTGGTCACGGCTTGCCTCCCACAGATCGGCCAGCGACGATGCGAGATCGTGGCGCGGCTGCCAGCCCAGGTCACGGCGGGCCAGGGTGACGTCGGCCTGCTGCCAGTCCAGGTCGCCGGAACGGGCCGACCCCGGCGAGTCCTCGTGCACGGGCCCGGCGTACCCGGTCACCGACACCAGCTCCTTGACCAGTGTCCTGGCCGGGACCCCGGTGCCGCTGCCAATGTTGAGCACCGCGTGCGGCAGGGCCGGGGCGGCCACGGCGGCGAGCACCGCGGCCGCGACATCCCGCGCGTCGACGAAATCGCGGACGGCGTCCAGCGGCCCGAGCTTGACGTCGCCGCCGCCGGCCAGGGCCCGGCGGAGCTGCGCGGCCACCCGGCCAGGCAGCCCGCTCTCGGGGGCGCCGGCCCCGACCGGGTTGAACACCCGCAGGACAACGGCGGCGAGCCCGGCGGCCCGGCCGAGTTCGACCAGGCGGGTGCCGGCCAGCTTGGTGACCCCGTATGGCGCGCCGGGGCGGGGCGGCGCGGACTCGCCGAGCGCGACCCCGGGCTCGGCCCCGCCGTACTCGGCCGCCGAGCCGAGGTGCACCAGCCTGGCCGGCGTCCCGGCCAGCAGCATCGCCGTGACCAGCGCGGCTGTGCCGGTGATGTTGGCAGCGGCCAGCACGTCCGGCCCGCCGACGGTGAGGCCTGCGCAGTTGGCGACCGCGTCGGGCGCAACCGACGCGATGATCTCGGCGACCCTGGCCGGCTCGCTGGCCGCCAGGTCGAGCCGGTGGTGCGCGGGCGAGCCGGGCAGCCAGGCCCGGCCCGCCGTGACCACCTCCGCGCCGGCCGCGGTGGCCTGCCGCCACACGTGGCCGCCGAGGAACCCGCTCGCGCCGAGGATCAGCAGCCGCATCGCGCCGCCCGCACCTGCCCTCCCGGGATCCCGCCGCTCACTGGTGATACTCGCCCGTCTTGAAGCGCGCGAGGTTCGCCGGGTCGCGGTACCACTCGATGGTCTCGCGGAGCCCCTCATCCCTGGTGTACTGCGGCCGCCATCCGGTTCGCTCGCGCAGCTTGGTCGCGTCACACACCAGCCGCATCACCTCGGAGTCCTTGGGACGCAGCCGCTTCGGGTCCTCCACGATATCCGCGTCGACCCCCATAAGCCTGGCGATATCCTCCGCGAGCTTGCCGATCGCGATGTCGTCGCCGGGCCCGCAGTTGAACAGCTCCCCGGTCACGGCCGATGCCGGCGCCTCGCCGAGCGTGATGAACGCCGAGGCGGTGTCGGTGACGTAGGAGAAGTCGCGGGTCGGGTCGAGCGCGCCCAGCATCAGCTGCCTGGAGCCGCTCGCGAGCTGGGTGATGATCTGCGGGATGACCGCGCGGGTCGACTGGCGCGGCCCGAAGGTGTTGAACGGCCGGAGCGTCACCACGGGCAGCCCGAAGCTCAGGTGGTACGACTCAGCCAGCTTGTCGGCGGCCGTCTTGGACGCCGCGTACGGCGACTGCGACTGGAGCGGGTGTGACTCGCTGATCGGGACCGTGCGGGCGGTGCCGTAGGTCTCGCTGGTCGAGGTGTGCACCAGGCGCGGGGTCCGGCAGGCGCGCGCGGCCTCGAGCACGTGCATCGTGCCGATCGTGTTGGTGTCGATGAACGACCGCGGCGCGCTGTAGGAGTACGGGACCGAGCCGATGGCGGCCAGGTGGTAGATCACCGAGGCGCCCTCCACCAGCTGGAGGACGGTCGCCGGGTCGCGGACGTCCCCGAAGACCACGTCGACCTGGCCGGTGATGTCCGGGTCCAGCGTCTCCAGCCAGCCGGCCGAGCTCCACATGTTGTACAGGACCATGGCCTTGACCCGGTATCCGCGCCGCACCAGCCCTTCCACCAGGTGGGAGCCGATGAACCCCTCGGCCCCGGTGACCGCAGCTACGTCCGCCATGAGTATTCCTTCCGGATTTCGGTTTGACGATCGGGTGATCAGCCGCGCCCCGCACGATGGCCCGCGGCCGGGTGCCTAACTGGCGTGGCGCACCGCCCTCCCGAGCACGATGAGCGCGAACCCGCCGACCACCACGAGCAATTCCGTGCACACGACGATCTGCGTGGCCACCCCGTGATCACGGAACACGATCTCCAGCGCGAGCGCCACGGCGCAGGCGGCGAGCGGGAAGATGCGCGAGCCGAGCGCCTGCAGCGTGAGCGCGAGGAACATCGCCGCGCCCAGCGCGCCGTACGCCGCGAGCTGGGGCAGGTAGGCCGGGCTCCAGTGCACCAGGCCGGTCTTGCGGGCGATCTCGACCGCGGCGACGGTCAGCGCCGCGGCGGCGGCCATGTACTGCAGCACCGCGGCGACCAGGATCAGCCGCGCGCCCAGACCGAACCGCCGGATGTCCCTGGTCGTCTGCATCAGCCGCTGCGTGCGCCGCCGGTACCAGAGCAGGCTCACCTCGGCGGCGCCCATGCTCAGGGACAGCGGCAGCCCGGCGAGCAGCGCCCCGACGTTGATCCCGCCGTGGCCGTGCGGGCCGGCGGCGACAGGGAAGATCAGCAGCCCGGCGGCGACCAGCCCGAACCCGACCGCGGGCAGGGTGCCGAGCCATTCCGCACGGTCGAACAGGGTGCCGGTGGCCGGCCCGGTCCGCTGGGTGAAGATGGCGGCCAGCGCCAGCGCCAGCAGCGGGGTCGTGGCCATCGTGCCCCAGGCGATGTGCTGCAGGTCGGCCGGCCTGCCCAGGGCCAGGAACGCGGCGCTGTACAGCACGCCGGGGGCCAGCGCGACCATGAGCCACGCCTCGCCGCCGAGCACCATCAGCGTGCCGGCGCCGAGCATGTACATGCCCTCGCCGAAGCCGAACAGCAGCGCCGACGGCGGCGCGTGCACCACCAGGCCGGTGACGGCGAGCGCGGCGGCCACCACCGCCAGCCCGGCCGCCAGGGCGACCCGCAGCACCCGCCTGGCCTGGTCGGTGTCCATCGTCCGGCCGAGCCTGATGTAACCCAGGTAGGCCAGCCCCTGCCCGGTCGACCAGGCGGCGAGCAGCGCCACGATCAGCGCGATCTCCACGCCCGGGCCGATGAGCAGCCCGACCGCGGCGGGGAAGCAGACCCCGGGCACGGCGTAGAGCACGCCGTGCAGCAGCGGCCGGAGCCTGCCGTTGCCCTGCCACGGATCCGGGGGCGCGTCCGGCTCGGCCGGGTTCCGCTGCACCCGGAAGTACATGTCCTGGGCGAGCGCGAACACGTCCGGGTAGCCGTACCGCCGCTTGGCGGCCTGGTCGCCGAGACCCTCGAACTCCAGCGCGCTGGCGATCTCCAGCGGGTCGACCGCCGACTCGCACACCGCGGCGAACTGCTCGCAGAGCGCCGCGACCGTGCGCGGCACCCGCTGGTGCCCGTTGGCCGAGGCGATGAGGCGCTGCCCGTCGGGCGGGTCAGCCAGCTGCGACCGGGACAGCGGCTCGTGGCCGTTACCCGCGCTCATATCATGGCCTCCCTGGCGGTGCGTCGCGCCGGCGGCGCGCCAGCAAGCACCTCGCTGGTCGTGCCGGAGGCGCGCCGGAGGCGCAGCGGGAGGCGGTCCTCGCCGCCGGGGCACCGCTGGCGCATGGTCGTGCCGGAGGCGCGCAAGACAATGCAGGGGCCCAGCGGCTGCGGCGTGCCGGGTGAGCCGGCCGGGAGAAGGTATCTCATCCTGCCGCCTCGAGCAGCTCGGTCTCCTCGTCGCGTTCCGGCAGCTCGGCCACGACCAGCTCGTCCGACTCGTCATCGAGCTCGGCGTTCGGCAGCTCGAGGCCGGTGCCGACGAACGTGTAGATCTCGTCGAAGGCGCTGATCGCGCGGTCGACGGTGAAGTACTCCAGCGCACGCATCCGCGCCGCGGCGCCGAGCTGCCGCCGCAGGCTCGCGTCCTTGAGCAGGGCCAGGCAGGACTGCGCCAGGGCTTCGGGGTTACGCGGCGGCACGATCATGCCGGTGTCGGCGACCGCCTCGCTGACGCCGCCGACATCGGTGGCCACGCACGGCCGCCCGCAGGTCATCGCCTCGATCAGGGTGTAGGGGAAGCCCTCGGAGATGCTGCACAGCACCACCACCTGGCCGGCGTCGTAGGCGTCACGGATCTTCTCCACCCGTCCCTCGAACGTCGCCGCGCCGCCGAGACCCAGCTCGGCCGCCAGCGCCTTGCAACGTTCCAGGTAGGCCTCCTGGCCCTGGGGGGGCGACCCGAACATCCGCAGCCTTGCCTCCGGCATCTGCCGGTGCACCAGGGAGAACGCGACCAGCAGCGTCTCCAGGTCCTTGACCGGGTCGACGCGGCCCGCCCAGGAGATCGTGGGAACCGGGGGCTCGCTCTCGCTGGCCGGGAAGTCCGCCGGGTCCACGCCGTTGTACACCGTGCGCACCCGCGACAGGTCGGCGCCGAGCTGTTCCTCCCAGCGCTTGTTGTAGACGTTGCCCGGCGTGATCATCTCGGCCTCGCTGTACCCGAGCGAGCACAGCCGGCGCAGGAAGCGCAGGTGCAGCGCGCGCACCGGCCACCGGAACGGGGTGTTGCGGCTGTGCAGGTACTGCTCGCGCATGTAGATGCCGTGCTCGGTGACGATCATCGGCGTGCCGTACCGCCACTTGGCCGTGAAGGCGGGCAGCGCGCCGAGCCCGTTGGTCACCGCGTGCGCGACGTCGGCCCGCACCACCGGGTGCGACAGCGGGCGCAGGGAGTGCTCGAGCAGCTGCATCGCGGTCACGGCGTCGTGCAGCGTGGGCGCGGCCTCGGTCGAGTCGAGCCGCCAGTCCCGCCAGGCCTCGCTGAGCAGCGACACCGCCGCGTCGCTGGACAGGCTGGCCGTGAGGTTCTCCGCCTGGGCGAACTCGAACACCTCCCGCAGCACGTCCCCGAACCGGTCCTGGGCCTCGGCCGGCGGGGCGAGCAGGATGTCGATCAGGCCAGGGAGCGCCGGGCAGGGCACGGGCCGGATCCTCCGCCGGCCGCGCTTCCCGGGGGCAGGACCGGGGGGCGGGGGCCCCCACAGGGGGATGCTGCCGACCGACAGGACGTTCTCCGGCAGCGACCACCGCACCGGCTCGGCACCCGTGGCGGTCAGGGCAACCAGCAGGAAGTCATAGTCCGGCATCCCGCGGACAAGCTGGTCGCACCACACGCTCACCCCGCCGAACTGGTGCGGGTAGGTGCCCTCTCCGATTAGCGCCACGTCCATGTAAGTTCACGTCACCTGACTTGAGTTCTGGTGCTCCTGTCTGCGATGAGGTGGGGCAACGAGCTCTCCTTAGCTCCTCGGGTCGCCTTGACGGTCACGGAACCGCGCCCCTGCGGCACGGCCTGGCCGGTGGGCTGCGGTCATGTGGTCAGCTCGCGTTGTTGCCGGTTGCCCTGGCGGCATCCCGCGGCGGCGGCCCGGCCGGGCTGGCCTGCGCGGGCGCGGCAGCGGCCCGCCGGCTCGCGGCCCTTCGCCGTGCCCGGCGGGGGCGGGCGGCCAGGATCTCCTCGTACAGGTCGTCGATCCGGCTGACGACCGATTCGATGCCGTAGCGGTCGAACACCTTGCTGTCCGCCACGCGCGGGCGCGGGCCGGTCTCGATCTCCTTGCGGATCTCGTCACGCAGCGCCTCGACGGTCCCTGCCACCATGCGGGCCCGCTCGGTCTGGATTCCGTCCAGGGCCGGGCAGGTCGTGTACAGCACCGGCAGGCCGCTGGCCAGGGCCTCGAGCACGGAAAGCCCGAACGTCTCCTGCAGCGAGGCGGCCACGTACAGGTCGAAGGCGGCGAGCATGGCGGTGGTGTCGGACTGGTAGCCGCCGAAGATCACGTGGTCGGTCACGCCGATGCGCTTGGCCGCCGCCTCCAGCCGGGCCTGGTCCTCCCCGCGGCCGATCACCAGGATCTTGCACTTCTCGCCGAGCATCGGCGCGGCCGCCTCCATGGTCAGGTCGACCCTCTTGTTCGGGTCGAGACGGCCGAGCGCGCCGATGACGTAGGTGCCGGGCGAGATCCCGAACTGCGCGCGGACCCGGTCCCGCGCCTCAGCGTCGAAGCCGAGACCGTCGGTGTCCACCCCGTTCGGGATCACGGTGATCTTGCCGGGCCGCACGCCCCACCGCACCAGGCGCTCGGAGACGATGTCGGACACCGCGATCGTGGCGTCGGAGAACAACTCCGACGCGAGGTAGAGCGCGCGGACGCCCCTGGTCATCTTGCGCCGCTCGATGTGCGTCTCGCCGATCGAGTGCTCGGTGGTCAGCACCACGGGCGTCCCGGCCAGCCTGGCCGCCGGGCGGGCGTAGATCTGGGCCCGGTACAGGTGCGTGTGCACCACGTCGTACTGGCCCTCCTTGATGAGCTTGCGCAGCCGCAGCAGCGCGGGCAGCTCGGTATTGCGCTTCATCCCGATGTTGCGGACCGGGGTCCCCCTGGACCTGATCATGTCCGCGACCGGGCCGGGGTTGTACAGCGTCACCACGTCCGATTCGTGCCGGGTGCGCCGCAGGATCATCGCGAGCTGCAGCTCGGCCCCGCCGGCATCCAGGCCGGTTATGACGTGAAGCACCTTCATGGACGTCTCCCTCTTAGCGGTGGCTCGGGGTCTCATCCCCCCGGGCCAGCGGGCTGGGGGTCTGGGGGGCTGGTCCCCCCGGGCGGGATCTGAGGGCGATACGGCCCTTGTGGAGCAGGCGCTTGGCTGCCATCCGGATGGCGTCGTCCTGCTGGCCGACGTAGATCCTGGGCAGCGCCATCAGCCCCATCTCCGGCAGCGAGGCCTCCACCGCGCACGCGTGCTCGTAGCCGGCATCGCGGACGGCCCGCCTGGCCGCCGCGTCCATCGACCCGTACGGGTAGGCGAACCCCCGGACCTCGGTGCCGAGAAGCGCGGCGAGGCTGGCCCTGCTGCCGCTGACCTCGGCGGCCAGCCGTTCCGGGCTGGCCCCCGCCAGGCGCATGTGCGTGGCGGCGTGCGAGCCGATCTCGATGCCCGCCGCGGCAAGCTCCCGCACCTGACCGGCCGTCATCAGCGGCCACGTGGGGCCCTCGTCCCAGTCGTTGGTGGTGCCGACCCGGTCGGAGATGATGTAGGCGGTGGCGCCGAAGCCATGGCGCCGCAGCACCGGCAGCGCGGACTCCAGCACGCTGGTGTACCCGTCATCGAACGTGATGCCGACGAGCCCCCGCTGGCAGCCGGCCCGCATCGCCCCGACGAGGGTGCCGATGCCCACGCCGCGCAGGCCGCGGCGGGCCAGCCATGCCATCTGCTGCGCGAACCGGGACGGCGACACGCACAGCAGGTTCGGATCCTCGTCCACGTCGGCCACGCCGTGGTACATGAGGATCATCGGCGTGTCGCGCAGCCGCAGGTTGCCGTCCTGCAGCCAGGAGCCGGCGCGTGCGGTGCCCGGCGTGCTCATCGCTCCCCCTCCGATCGGTGGGTGATCGCGGCCGCGAGCGTCCGGGCGAGGATCACGACGTCCAGCCATGGCGACCAGTACTCGATGTACTGGTTGTCGAAGCGGGCGCGCTCGGCGATCGAGGTGTCCCCGTTGAGCCCGTGCACCTGCGCCCAGCCGGTGATCCCCGCCTGCATCCTGGTCCGGTCGCTGTACCGCAGGATCTCGCGGCCGAACAGCTCGGCGAAGTAAGGGCGCTCGGGCCTGGGCCCCACCAGGGACAGGTCGCCGCGGAGCACGTTCCACAGCTGCGGCAGCTCGTCGAGGTGGGTCAGCCGGAGCCACCGGCCCAGCCTGCTGCACTGATCACCGGACACGGCCCAGGAGGTGTCGGGGTCGCCGGACTCGCTGAGCGTGCGCAGCTTGATGACCGGCGCCGTCCGGCCGCGGCCGGTCACCCTGGTCTGCCGGAACAGCGGGGGGCGCCCGGTCTGCAGCCTGATCGCGATGGCCAGGACAAACAGCACCGGGGCCGCCACGACGAGCAGCGTCGCGGCGATGGCCACGTCCATGATCCGCTTCAGCGCCAGGCCGGCGGCCGAGTGACCCAGGCGCCGGAGCGGGATCAGCGGAATCCCCCAGAGCTCGTCGAGGCAGGACCGCGGCACGGCCATGCCGAGCTCGTAGAGCCGCGGTACCACGCAGACGTCGGCCCGCACCGGCCTGGCCGCGCGCACCACGGTGACCAGGTCCTCGTCCTTGCAGGCTGCGTAACAGACGATGACCCGGCGGATGCGCAGCCTGGTGACGACCTCGGCGAGATCGGCGGTAGCGCCGAGCGACGGCAGCGCGAGGTCGCGCCGCGGCGGGCCGTCGTCCAGGTAGCCCTGGACCCGCAGCCCCAGTCCCGGGTGCGCGCGCATCAGCTCGCAGATGTGCGCACCGAACGTCCCCGCGCCGACCACGAGCGCCGCCTCGCCGAGCAGGCCGGCGCGGCGCGCGGCGCGCAGCACCGTGGACACGGCGACCCGGAAGGCGATCACCAGGCCGGCCGACCACAGGGCCAGCCGCACCGCCTGCCCGGCCGGCATCCATGGCAGCAGGATCAGCAGCGGCAGCGCGGCCGCGGCCACGACGCGCCCGGCCTGGTCGGCGACGCGCAGGCAGATCCGCAGCCGGTGCAGCCCGGCTGCGGCGAGGGTGCCCAGGACGGCGAGCGCGT